>NZ_JABXGF010000008.1:0-87883 GCF_025407985.1 Curtobacterium sp. C2H10
GTGCCGGCGTCAGCGCGGCTGGCCGGCGCCGGCCGGCGTCAGCCGATCGCGTCCCGCCAGGCGCGCTCGAGTCCGGCGCGGTCGAGGAGTTCGCGCGGCCGGACCTCGAGGTCGTCGGCCACGAAGTAGAACACCGCGTCGACCTCGTCGATCGGGCGCCCGGTGAACTCCGCGTAGGCGACCCGGTACAGCGCGAGCTGCAACTGCCGCTTCGCCAGGTCGTCGTCGCCCGACGGGGCCTTGCCGGTCTTCCAGTCGACGACCTCGGCCCGGCCGTCGATCTCGTACACCGCATCGAGCTTGCAGACGACGCTGTGGCCGAGGAACGGGATGTGGATCTCCCGTTCGACCTCGATCGGTGTCAGCTCCGCCCACCGCGACCGGGCGAAGGTCGCCTGGAAGTCGGCGAGCCGCCGGGCGTCGTCGTCGGTGACCGCGACGTTCGCCGAGGCGTCGACCACGTCGTCCGGGTCGAGGTCGAGTTCGTCCGGCCAGGCGTCGAGCGTCTCGAGCGAACCGCCGCTGCGGGCACGCTGCTCGACCCACTGGTGGAAGAGCGTGCCGAGGCGGGTCGCGCGGTAGGGCCGCTCGGGCATCGGGCGCCGCAGCCGCTCGGCCACGGCGTCCGGTTCGGCCAGGTAGTCCTTGAACCCGGACGCCGGGACGCGGTGCGGGACGACCACCCGGTGCCGGGCCGACCGGTTCGCGGCGCGCTCGGCGAGCAGCAGGTCGATGTCGGCGCTGAACCGACCGGCCGCCCCGGGGTTGGCGTTCCGCACGCGGTCGGCGGCGGCGACCACCCGGGCGGCGCGCTGCCCGAACGGCACGTGCGGCCAGGACTGCGTGGCCCCGGCATCACCGAGGGGGTTCTCCTCGTGCTCGGTCGTCTCGGGGACGGCGGCGGCGTCCACGACCCCGGCGTCGACGAGGTCCCGCAGGTACCGACTCGGCTCGGTGGGTCGGACCCCACCCGCCCAGAACGAGCCGGAGACGAGCAGGTCGTGCTTCGCCCGGGTGAGCGCGACGTAGGTGAGGCGACGCTCCTCGTCCTCGTTGCGGGCCTTCACCTGTTCCTTGTAGGCGTCGATCGCGAGCGTGACGTCCTTCTGCGTGTCGTGCCCGCGCCAGTCCAGTCGCGGCAGCTCGTCGGCGTCGCCCCGGAACTCGTACGGCAGCCGGCCGAAGCCGATCCACCCGGACGAGCCCTCCAGCGGGCGGGCCGGGAGCGCGCCCTCGACGAGTCGGGGAACCGCCACGGCGTCCCACTCGAGGCCCTTCGACCCGTGGATCGTCAGGATCTGCACGGTGCCGGCCTCGGGCTCCTCGGAGCGGGGACCCATGTCGTCGCGACGGGCAGCGGCGTCGATCCAGCCGAGGAACGCACCGAGGTCGGCACGGTCGTCCGTCGTCACGAAGCCCGCGAGCTCGTCGATGAAGGCGTCGAGGAACGCCCCGCTCCCATGCTCGTGCGCGGCGACCTCGATGTCGAGCCGCATCTCCTGCACGACGAGTGTGACGAAGTCGACGAGGTCGCCACTGGCCCTGGACCGGAGCGCCTGGAGCTGGCGGCCGAGGTCGCGCATCCGGAGGCGTCCGGTCTCGCTGATGTCGGCGAGCGCGCCGTGCTCGTCCGGGGCGGTGGCGACGAAGTCGAGGGCGTCGACGATCGAGCCGTGCTCCCCCGCGGCGACCGATGCCCGGAAGGCTGCGGTGACGTCGTCGTCGAGTCGCTGCTGGGTGTGGTCGCGGCCGAACAACCAGCGGGCCAGGGCGTGCAGGGCGGCGATGTCCGCGGCGCCGATCCGCCACCGGGCGCCGGCGAGCAGCCGGATGAGGTCGTTGCCGGCGGCGGGGTCGTGCAGCACGCGGAGGCACGCGACGAGGTCGACGATCTCCGGCCGCTGCAGGAGTCCGCCGGTGCCGAGCACGTGGAACGGCACGCGACGGTCGCCGAGGGCGGCGGTGAACGCGGCGAGGTCCTTCCGCGAGCGGAGCAGGAGCGCCATCGACCCCGTCGGGTCGGCGGCGCGGCGCGCGGCGAACCACTCCGCCACGGCGGCGGCCTCGTCCGGGAGGGTCTCCGGGAACACGGCGTGGACCGTCCCGGCGTCCGCCCCGGGTCGGGGGACGAGGCGCTCGACGTCGACCTCGGACGCCTCGGACAGGGGCGCGACGACGGCGTTGGCGCCGGCGAGGACGTCGACCGGGTTCCGCCAGCTGGTGGAGAGCGCGAAGGTGACGGGGCGTGCGGCGTCGGCGCCGTCGTCGGACGTCCCGCCGAAGTCCCGCGGGAACCGGGCGAGGTTGGCGGCGCTCGCCCCGCGGAACCCGTAGATGGACTGGTGGGGGTCGCCGACCGCCATCACCGGGTGCCCGCGGAAGAGCCGGGCGAGGAACCGCGTCTGCACGACCGAGGTGTCCTGGTACTCGTCGAGGAGCACCACGCCGTACCGCTGCCGGAGGTCGGTGACGACGCGCGGTGCCGACTCGGCCGCGGCGAGGGCGAGGGCGATCTGGTCGGAGAACTCCACGAACCCGCGGTCCACCTTCTGCCGACGGAACTCCTCCACCAGGTCGACGAGGGGTTCGAGGGCACCGATCGCGGCGACGGCGTCGGTGATCACCTTGTACGCGCCACCGCGGGCGTTCCCCGGCAGCTGGAGCAGCTCGGCGAACTCGATCGCGAACCGACGCAACCGCTCCGGCTCGACGAGGTGCTCGGACACCGCGCCGGCGAGCGAGACGACCGCGGCGGTCACGGTGTCGACGTCGCGGTCGAGCCCGGCCAGCCGGTCGTCCCGCGCCGCGACGACGACCCGGCGCGCGAGCTGCCAGGCGGACGGTTCGGTGAGCACCTGGGACTCGCCGTCGCGGCCGACGAGCAGGGCGTTCTCGCGGAAGACCGAGTTGGCGAACGCGTTGTAGGTGGACACCGTCGGCGCCTCGAACGCGTCACCGGCCTCGAGCAGCCCGACGTCCTCGAGCGCGCGGATGCGGTCGTTGATGCGGACCGACAGCTCGCCGGCGGCCTTGCGGGTGAAGGTCAGGCCGAGGATGCCGTCGGGGCGGACCATCCCGTTCGCGAGCAGCCAGACGACCCGCGACGCCATCGTCTCGGTCTTCCCGCTGCCGGCTCCCGCGACGACGAGCGCCGGGGTGAGCGGGGACTCGATGACGGCGCGCTGCTGCGCTGTGGGGCGCGGGCGTCCGAGGGCGTCGGCGATCGCGTCGGCGTCGTGCCGGGGCGGCTCGACGCGGTCCGGATCGGCGGTGCGGGCACCGTCGGGGCCGAGCAGCTGTTCCTCGTTCACCAGGTCACCTCGCCCACGACGTGGATCCGGCACTCGACGCCGGTCCGGGCCTTCTCGCAGTGGTCGTCGACGTTCGCGAGGAAGGTCCGTCCGGCCATGCCCGTCGCCACGGTGTGCAGCCGCTGGCGGTAGGCCTCACGCGCCTCGTCGTCGAACGCCTGCTGCGTCCGCTCGGAGTAGGCACGGCCGCTGCGGGCGTTCTGCACGAACACGAGCCGGGCATCGGCCATCGCCGAGCCGGCGGGAACCCCCTCGACCGCGCCGTCCTCGACCGCGAGCTGGTACGCGCCGAGCTGGGGGTGTTCGGGCATGTCGTTCTTCTCGCTCGGCATCGAGCGCCCGGTCTTGAGGTCGACGACGCTGACACGGCCGTCCGGGTCGACCTCGATCCGGTCGATGCTGCCGCGCATCCGTGCCGGCCCGGTGACGAGCGCGAACGAGGTCTCGGCGCCGAGCAGTCGGCGTCCGGCACTCGCGAAGGTGCGGAGGTAGTCGCTCAGTCCCTCGATCATGCGACGGGTGCGGGCGCGTTCGCGATCGGCGATCCAGGGCGACTCGAACGTCAGCTCGTCCCACCGGCCCTCGACGTGCTGCCACAGGGACTCCACGTCGACGGCGGTGGCGTGCTCCATGGTCTCGTGCACGATCGTCCCGATACCCATCGCGGGGCTCGGGGCGCTGCCGCCGAAGGTCTGCACGAACCAGTGCACGGGACACTCCTCGAAGGTGCCGATGCGGGAGGGCGAGACCGACACGGTCGGGGGCACGGGCTCGCCGCCCTCGTGCTCGGGTGCCGGCTCGGCGTCGAGGTCGACGAGGGGGTCGTCGGTCGAGGGCTCGGCGAGCCCGTACCAGTCGTCCGGAGCGGCGCCGGGGACCTCGGCCTCGGCCAGGCGTGCGAGCGCGGACGCGGCCTCGTGGTCGCCCGAGGCCACCACGCGCCGACGGAGCGACCCGGCGAGGCCGCGCAGGGACAGCGGGTGCACGGTCGGCTGCCGGTCGGGCGGCACGGGCACGAGGCGGACGAACGGCGAGGGCGACTCGTCGTCGTTCGCCACCGTCCCGATGATCACCTGGGTGGTGGCGCGGGACACCGCACGGGCGAACAGGCGGAGTTCGTCGGCGATCACGGCGGCGCGGTCGTCGATCGTCTCGTGGTCGATCCCCGCGGCGGCACGGACCAGGCCGTCGGGATCGAGCAGGCTGCCCCGTACCCGGGTGTTCGGCCAGACGCCGTCCTGCAGCCCGAGCACCACGACGACGTCGCACTCGAGCCCGATCGTGGCCGAGGGGGTGAGCACGCGGACCCGTCCGGCGGTGCGGTCGGGGCCGATCGAGTCCTCGGGCAGGTCGGCGCCGAGCAGGTCGTCGACGAACACCCGCGCGGGGGCGTCCGGCGTGCGCTCGACGAACCGCTTCGCCGCGGTGAACAGCCCGACCACGGCGTCGAGGTGCCGGTCGGCCTCGGCCGCACCGACCCCGCCGGCAGCCGACTGGCCGCCCCAGGCGCCGGCGAGCCCGCTCCGTTCCCAGAGCCCCCAGAGGATCTCCTCGATGCTCGCACCGGACTCGGCGTCCTGGTGCGCCTGCACCAGGCTCCGTGCGAGCCGCGTCGCGCGTCGGGCGAACCCGGCGTCGACGGTCGCCAGGCGCTCGGGCGCCCCGAGTGCGTCCACGAGGAGTTCGTCGGCCGTGCGGGTACCGCCACCGGCCAGTTCTTCCCGCCGCAGCGCGAGGCGGAGTCGCCGCATCGCCAGGGTGTCGAGCCCGCCGAGCGGCCCGGTCGCGAAGGACGTGGCGAGCACCGGGTCGAGCGGGAGGACCCCGAGCGCGACGGCCGCGGCGTCGAGCAGGGACCGCGCCGCGGTGTCGTCGCGGGGTCGGACGGGCGCGGCCCCGGCGGTCGCGGGGACCTCGGCCACGGAGAGCGCGCGGACGAGCTCGGGGATCGCGGCACCGCTGCGGGTGACGACGGCCATCCGGTGCCACGGGACGCCGTCGAGCAACCGGTGTTCGCGGAGCCGCCGGGCGATCGCGACGACGAGCGCGGCACGGCTCGCGCCCTCGAGGTGCAGGACGGCGTCGGGGCGGGCGTCCGCCGTGGTCGCCACGGCGGTGCGCTGCCGTCCGGCCGCGGCGGCACCGATGCGCGCCGTGATGCCGGAGACGAGCGCGCGGACGGGTGCCGCGTGCCGGTGCACCGTGCCGAGGACCAGCTCGTCGACGCGGTCCACACCGAGCCGGGAGGCCAGGCGGCCGAGCACGTCGGGCTCGGCCCCGCGGAACGCCGACGCGGCGATGTCGGGGTCACCGAAGGCGACGATCTGCACGCCGGAGCGGGCGAGCGCCCCGAGCAGCGCGATCTCCCCCTCGACGAGCTCCTGCGTGTCGTCGACCACGACGAGGCGCAGCGCGGCGACGCTCGCCGGGACCTGCCCCCGCAGGACGGCGGCCGTGGCGTAGGCGACGAGTTCGGCGGCGTCGAGGCTGGTGGCCCGGAACGAGGTCACGGCGGCGCGGTACTCGTCGACGAAGTCCCCGACGGCCCGCCACTCCGGACGCCCGGTGTCGTCCCCGAGTTCGCGCATGTCCTCGGGTTCCACGCCCGCGGCGACCGCCCGCATCATGACGTCGCGCAGGGCGGTGCGGAAGCCGGCGCGTTCGCGGACGACGGCGGTGATCGGTGCCGGCCAGTCCGGACCCGTGCCGTCGGTCTCGTGCCCGTCGAGCAGGTCGGCGATGATGCGGTCCTGCTCGCCGCCGGTCAGGAGGGTCGGGGCCTCGAGGCCCTGGACGGCGGCGGCGTGCGCGACGAGCTGGAAGGCCAGCGAGTTCACCGTCCGTGCGAGTGCCCCCGGCATCACCCGGTCGACCGAGGCGGCGAGCCGGTCGCGGAGCGCGGTCGCGGCCGTGCGGGCGCTCGTCAGGGCGAGGACGGTGGCGTGACCGTCGGGCGAGATCGCGTCGTCAGGCGTGAGCCGTGCTGCCACCAGCCGCGACAGCGTGGTCGTCTTGCCGGTGCCCGGTGCGCCGATGACCGCGGCGTGCCGGCCGTCCGGCAGCGCGAGCACGGCGGCCTGCCACGGGTCGGACGCCAACGCCCGCGCGACGCCCGTGGCCTCGGGTGCGGGCGTGAGCGTCGTCTGGGGCACCCTCGTACGGTAACCGCAGCGACCGACAGTGCGCCTGCGGCGAACGCCCGATGGCCGTCGGGGCCGCTCGGATACGCTGTGCTCGTGGACATCAAGATCGGCATCACCAACAGCCCGCGCGAGATCGCGTTCGAGACCGCCCAGACCGCCGACGAGATCGAGAAGGCCGTCGCGGCCGCGCTCGACGACAAGGCGACGCACCTCTCGCTGCAGGACGACAAGGGCCGTCGGTTCATCGTCCCCGTCGCGTCCCTCGCCTACGTCGAGGTCGGCGCGGAGGAGTCCCGTCGCATCGGTTTCGTCGCCTGACGTGGAGCTGCTCTTCGCGGTCCTCGGCGGGCTGATCCTCGGGGCCGTCGCGCACGTGGTCCTGCCGTGGCGGTCGAGCCGTGGCTCCCTGCTCGGCCCCGCGGTCGGCGGCATCGTCGCCGCGGTGCTGTGGGAGGCCCTGACCTGGGCCGGCTGGCAGTACGACGCGACCTGGATCTGGGTCGTCGCCCTGGTCGGTGCCGGTGTGGTCGCCCTCGTCGCGGAGTGGGTCCTCGGCAAGCGCCGTACGGCTGCCGACGCGGCGTACTACGAGCGCGTCAAGGCCTCCGGCGCCTGACCCGGGGGCCGTCAGGCCGTCAGGCCGAGCGCGTCCATGCGCCGCGTGTGCGCAGCGATGAGTTCGGTCCAGACCGGCTCGAGCCGTTCCTGGTCCTCACGCGCGTGCGACGCGAGCGCCGACCGGGCCACGAGCAACGTGTCCCCGACGAGCCGCCGCCCCCACATCGCCAGTCGCGACCCGACCTGCGGGTCCTCGGCGATGCGTTCGGTGAGCTCCTCGACGACGGCGGCTTCCTCACGCGCGTCGAACACGGTCTTCAGGCGCTGCCGGACCTCGGCCGGGAGCGACCGGAGCAGCGAGCCGAACAGGTCGTTGAGGATCCCTGCGGTGACGTAGCCCGTGAGCATCGACTCGTACCAGTCCGCGCCGCTGGTGCGCTCGAGGAACAGGTCGATCGCCTCGCGGTGGGGAGCCATCAGCGCAGCCGGGTCACCGCCGGTCCGTTCGATCTCGGCGACGATGGCGCGGTGCCGCTCGAGCGCAGTCGTCGCGAGCACGCCCGTGACGAGCCGTCCGGACAGGGTCGGCGCACCGGCCCCGGCGCGGCCCATCGTCTCGTAGAGCGAGAGTTCGAGGTACGCCGCCTGGCCCAGGTAGACGTCCAGCTCGGGGCTGACGTCGTCGAGCTGCAGACGTTCCACGGGCGAGGCGTTCCGCGGGTTCCGCGACGCGAGCCACGCGGACGCGAGCTCCGCCGCGCGCTTCCGGTTCCACCACGACACCACGGCTCCAGCATAGGGGCCTGGAGAACCGAGCCCGACCCGCCGGTAGACTGGTCGGGACTTCCACCAGAACTAAGGTGATTCTTTGACTTTCGCAGACCTCTCCATCGAGCAGGACATCGTCGACGCGCTCGCGACGAAGGGCATCCTCGAGCCCTTCCCGATCCAGCAGCAGACGATCCCGCTCGCCCTCACCGGCCAGGACATCATCGGCCAGGCCAAGACGGGTACGGGCAAGACCTTCGGCTTCGGCCTCCCCCTCATCCAGCGCCTCGGAGCCGACCCGGCGCCCGGCGTCAAGGCCCTCGTCGTCGTGCCGACCCGCGAACTCGCGGTCCAGGTGACCGAGGACCTCGAGCTCGCCACCTCGAACCGCCCGACGACCATCGCGGCGATCTACGGCGGCAAGGCGTACGAGGGGCAGATCGAGCAGCTCAAGGCGGGCGCCCAGATCGTCGTCGGCACCCCCGGGCGCCTGATCGACCTGCAGCGCCAGCGCCTGCTCGACCTGTCGCACGTGCAGGAGGTCGTCCTCGACGAGGCCGACCGCATGCTCGACCTCGGGTTCCTGTCGGACATCGAGCGCATCTTCCAGGCCATCCCCGAGGTGCGGCACACGATGCTGTTCTCGGCGACGATGCCCGCGCCGATCGTGGCGCTCGCCCGCCGCTTCATGAGCCGCCCGGTGCACATCCGCGCGACCGACCCCGACGAGGGTCTGATGCAGGCGAACATCAAGCACCTCATCTACCGCGCGCACTCGCTCGACAAGGACGAGGTCATCGCCCGCATCCTGCAGGCCGAGGGGCGCGGCAAGACCGTGATCTTCACCCGCACGAAGCGTGCCGCCGCGAAGCTCGTCGAGGAGCTCAAGGACCGCGGGTTCAACGCCGCAGCGGTGCACGGCGACCTCAACCAGGAGCAGCGCGAGCGTGCCATGGCCGCCTTCAAGGCCGGCAAGCGTGACGTGCTGATCGCCACCGACGTCGCGGCCCGCGGCATCGACGTGGACGACGTCACGCACGTGATCAACCACACCATCCCGGACGACCCGGACACCTACCTGCACCGTGCCGGGCGCACCGGCCGTGCGGGCAAGACCGGCATCGCGGTCACGTTCGTCGACTGGGACGACCTGCACAAGTGGACGCTGATCGACAAGGCGCTCGAGTTCGGCATCCCCGAGCCCGTCGAGACCTACTCGTCGTCGCCGCACCTGTTCGAGGAACTCGACATCCCGGCCGGCACCAAGGGCCGTCTGCCCGGCGCTTCGGCGCACGCGGCATCGGCCGGTGGCCCCGCCGAGAAGCAGTCGGGCGACCGTCCGCGCAGCGGCTCGCGTCCGCCCCGCACCCGGACGCGGTCCGGCTCGGGTTCGGCATCCGGTTCCGGCAACGGCCCGGGAGGCGCGGCACGGTCCGCCTCGCAGCCTGCGGACGCCGGGTCCCCGACCCAGTCCGGTGGTGCCGAGGGCGCACCGGCCGACGGTTCGACGGACGGCGCCGCGAAGCGTCGTCGTCGGCGTCGCCGCCGCGGGAGCGGCAGCGGCTCGTCCGAGGCGACCGCCTCGGCGCCGCAGGGGTCGTCGGACGGCGAGTAGCGCCTCCAGGCCGTCACCGAAGGGTCCGTCGCCGACGCGACGGGCCCTTCGTCGTGTGCGGGCCGCGCCGGGCGGGGGCCGCGCCGGCCCGGAGTCACCTGCCGCACAAGCGACAGACTCCCGCGAACGTTCCGCGGCATCCCGTCGCTTTGGCGGCCCGGTCGGAGCAACCAGCGCGAAGACTGTCGCTTTGACGTCGTTGACTTGACGTCGTTGACGCCCGGGCGGCCGCTCAGGCCAGGCGGGAGCCCGCGCCGACGACGGGCGCGCTGCCGGTCGCCTCGGAGCGGATGGCGTCGAACGCCGCCAACGCCGTGCGGTGCTCGCCCAGCCGGTTCGGCTTGCCCGTGCCGTGGTAGTCACTCGACCCGGTGACGAACAGGCCGTACCGCGTCGCCCAGTCGAGCAGGGTGCGCTTGCCGTGCGCGAGGTTCTCGCGGTGGTCGACCTCGAGCCCACCGAGCCCGGCCTCGACCAGCTCGCGGAGCATCGGCTCGTCGATCACGATCCCCCGCGACGACGCGGCGGGATGGGCGATGACGGGCACGCCGCCGGCCTGTCGGATGAGCTCGACGCCCCGGAGCGGGGACGGCGCCTCGTGCGGCTCGTAGTACCCGGAGGCCGGGTGCAGGATCCCCCGGAACGCCGCGCTGCGGTCGGCCTCGAGCCCGCGGGCGACGAGGGCGTCGGCGATGTGCGGGCGGCCGATCGTGGCTCCGTCGCGGGACTGCGCGAGCACGTCGTCCCAGGTGATCGGGTGGTCGCGGCCGATGCGGTCGACCATCCGGCGGGCCCGCGCGAGGCGTCCGTCGCGGATCCGTTCGGTCTCGGCGACGAGCGCCGGGTCGGCGGGGTCGACCAGGTAGCCGAGGACGTGCACGCTGCGGTAGCCGACGCGGGTGCTCAGTTCGAGACCCGGGAGGAGCGTGACCGGCAGGTCGCGGACGGTCGCCGTGGCCTCGTCCCACCCCGCGGTCGTGTCGTGGTCCGTCAGCGCGACGGCGTCCAGTCCGGCGGCTGCTGCCGCCCGGACGAGGTCCGCGGGTCGCTCGGTGCCGTCGGAGACGCTCGAGTGCGCGTGCAGGTCGATGAACGGATCGGGCACGTCGACAATGCTATCCACAGGTGAGCGGGCGCACAGGCCGCGGAGCGACGGGCGGTGCGATGATGGGTGCATGTCCGACACCACGCCCCGCGCGACGAGCAACCGTTCCACCACCCCCGGATCCTCGACGTTCAAGGACTACATCGGCTCGCAGTGGGCCGATCGTGACCGTCCGCTGCCCGAGCCCCGCGAGCAGGCCGCCTTCGCTGCCGAACGCCGCGCGAAGCTCTCCGAGCTGCACCCGGGCCGGACGATCGTCGTACCGGCCGGCCAGGCCAAGGTGCGATCGAACGACTGCGACTACCCGTTCCGCCCGCACTCCGCGTTCGCGCACCTGACCGGCTGGGGCACCGACACCGTCGTCGGCTCCGTGCTCGTCATGACGCCGAACGGCTCCGGGCACGACGCCACGCTGTACTTCCGCGCGACCGCCGGCCGCGACTCCGAGGAGTTCTACGCCAACCCCGAGATCGGGGAGTTCTGGGTCGGCCCGCGCCCCTCGCTGGACGAGGTCGCGGCGGACCTCGGTCTCGCGACGGCCGACCTCGGCGCGTTCGACGCCGTGCGCGCCGGACTCGACGCCTCGGCCCTCGTCGTGCGCGACGCCGACACCGACCTCACCCGTGGGCTCGACGACCGGATCGGCAGCGCCGTCGGTGGCGCGCCCGAGGCCGACGGCGTGCCCGCGACGGACGACGCCCTCGCCCGTGACCTCTCCGAGCTGCGCCTCGTGAAGGACGCGTACGAGGTCAAAGAGCTCCGGAAGGCCGTGAACGCGACCAAGGCAGGGTTCGACGACGTCATCGCCGACTTCGACGCGGTCCTGGCGCACCCCCGCGGCGAGCGCATCGTCGAGGGCACGTTCAACCGCCGTGCCCGTGCCGACGGCAACACCGTGGGCTACGACACGATCGCCGCCTCCGGCCACCACGCCTGCATCCTGCACTGGACCCGCAACGACGGTGCCGTCGAGCCGGGCGACCTGATCCTCATCGACGCCGGGGTCGAGGTCGACTCGTTCTACACGGCCGACATCACCCGCACGCTCCCGGTGAGCGGCACCTTCACCGACGTGCAGCGCCTCGTGTACGAAGCCGTGCTCGAAGCGGCGGACGCGGCCTTCGCCATCGTGAAGCCCGGCATCACCTTCCGTCAGGTGCACGCCACCGCGATGGAGGTCATCGCCCGCAAGACCGCCGAATGGGGCTTCCTGCCCGGCAGTGCCGAGGAATCGCTCCAGCAGGACAACCAGTTCCACCGTCGCTACATGGTGCACGGCACGAGCCACCACCTCGGCCTCGACGTGCACGACTGCGCGAAGGCCCGGCGTGAGATGTACATCGACGGCACCGTGCAGGCCGGCATGGTCTTCACGATCGAGCCCGGCCTGTACTTCCAGCAGGACGACCTCACCGTGCCCGAGGAGTTCCGCGGCATCGGCGTCCGCATCGAGGACGACATCCTCGTCACCGAGGACGGCGCCGAGAACCTGTCCGTCGGCATCCCCCGGACCCCCTCGGAAGTGGAGGGGTGGATCGCCCGCTCCGGCCGCTAGCCTGAGCGGGTGACGACACCGGAGGTCTCCCCCAGCCCCAGCGAGAGCGCGTTCTCGATCGACGTCGAGCACTTCGACTCCCCCGACGCCCAGCGGCTCCGCGCCGCCCAGCGCCTGGAGATCGACCGTGCGTACGGCGGCGACACCGAACCCGGCGACAAGCCGACGGCGGACTCCATCGCGGTGTTCTTCCTCGCGCGGGACGACGACGGTACGCCGCTCGGCTGCGGCGGGCTGCGGGTCGTGCAGGACGGCATCACCGAGATCAAGCGGATGTACGTCCGGCCGGAGTCCCGGGGTGCCGGTGTCGCGGCGGCGCTGCTGCGTCGGTTGGAGGACGCTGCGCTCGACCTCGGTTCGCCGGCGCTCGTGCTGGAGACCGGGAACGAGCAGAAGCGTGCGATCGGGTTCTACGAGCGCGAGGGGTTCACGCGCATCGCGAACTTCGGGCCGTACGTCGGGGTCCCGACCTCGATCTGCTACTCGAAGGTCCTCTAGCCCGGGCCCCGAGCGGGCGAAGTACGTCCCGCTCGCAGCACCTCGGCGGCCGTTCCCGCCCGCTCGACGACCTGCGCGCGGCGTGTCCCGCCCGCTCGACGATCCGCGAGCGGGACGGACGCCGCCGAGGTCGCGGGAACGGCCGCTCCCCGCGACGGGGAGCGGCCGTTCGTGCGACCTCGGCGGACGTGAGCGGCGCGTCGTGCGACCTCGGCCCCGACCCCGGCGCCGACCCCGTCGTGCGACCTCGGCCCCGCCCCGACCGTTCCCTCTGGCTCGGCGGCCGCCAGCGACTCAGCGCGACTCGTCGTCCTTCGGGGGCGCGGACTCCGCGGACTCGGCGGAGCTCGGCGCCGGCGGCGTCGCCCCGGTCACCCGCTCCCCGTAGCGCGGCGGCTCCTCCGCACGCGGCTGCTGTGCGGACGCGGGCGCTGCAGGCGCGGGAGCGGTCGCCGGGGTCTCCCCGTAGCGCGGCCCCTCGTTCGTGCCGTAGCGCGGCGTCCCCGTCTGCGCGCCGGAGGGCGGCGTGCCGGGCTGCTGCGCGCCTCCTGGCTGGTGGTGCGGTGTGGCGTGCCCACCGTACGGCGATCCCTGCTGACCGGCGCCCCACCCGCCGCCGGACCCGGCCGACTGCCCGCCGGAGCCGGGAGCACCGGAGCCGGCCCCGGGCCCCGGACGCCACGGCTGCTGCGGCGGCTGCCCCTGGAACCCGGCCCCCGGGCCGCTCTGCGGTCCCGGTGCACCCGGCGTCCCGGGGTTCCAGTGCGTGGTGGGGGCGAGCCCGGCCTCACCGAGGATGCGACGTGCCTGACCCACGAGCTGCGGCTCGACGACGATCTGGTAGTTCGTCGCGAGGACCTGGTGCACGCTCGTGAAGTCCCGCTGCCGCTTCGTGATCGCGAACGAGACGATGCCGTAGAGCATGCCGAACGCCGCACCGATGATGGCGGCGGCGAGGATGAGGCCACCGGCACTCGGCGAGAAGAGCGTCAGCACGATGCCGAAGAAGATGCCGAGCCAGAGGCCGGACAGCGCGCCGGCGATCGCCGCACGGCCGTACGTCATCTTGCCGGTGACGCGCTCGACGGTCTTGAGGTCGTTGCCGACGATCGAGAGCTGGTTGACCGGGAAGTCGGCCTCGGCGAGCTTCGCCACCACGCGCTGGGCGTCGGGGTAGCTGTCGTAGGTGCCGAGGACGTCGCCCTTGGGCAGCGTCGGGAAGGCCTGGGCGGTCCGGCCGCCGAACGGGCTCTGATTGCTCACACAGCCATCATTCACCGCACACCTTGCAATCGCACGTGCACTCTCAGGGAAGCCGCCGACCGCCACGGCGGATCCGGCCAGACGCACCGACTACGCTGGGTCGGGTGAGCGCCACGAAGGTCTTCGTCGCCCGCCTCGCCGGGTGCTCCGTCTTCGACCCCGCGGGAGACCGCGTCGGCCGCGTCCGAGACGTCCTGGTGGTGTACCGCCGGGCCGATCCGCCGCACGTCGTCGGTCTGATCGTCGAGGTCCCGGGCAAGCGCCGGATCTTCGTGAGCATCGGCCGCATCACCTCGATCGGTGCCGGGCAGGTCATCACGACCGGCCTCGTGAACATGCGCCGCTTCGAGCAGCGCGGTGGCGAGGTCCGGGTGATCGCGGAGATGCTCGGCCGCAAGGTCCTCATCAAGAAGGAACGCATCCGCGCCACCATCGAGGACGTCGCGATCGAGGACCGCGGGCAGGGCGACTGGGAGGTGTCGCAGCTCTTCCTCCGCAAGCCGAAGACCACACCGTCCCCGTTCGGCAAGGGCCCGACGACGTTCGCGACCTGGAACGAGGTCACCGAGGACGAGCTCCCCGGCGAGGCCCAGTCCGCCGAACACGTGATCGCCGCCTACTCCGACCTGCTGCCGGCCGACCTGGCGTCGACGCTGCTCGACCTGCCGGAGGAACGGCGGTTCGAGGTCGCCGAGGAACTCCCCGACGACCGGCTCGCCGACGTGCTCGAGGAGATGCCCGACCAGCAGCGGATCGAGATCCTCACCCGGCTCGTCGACTCCCGTGCGGCCGACGTGCTCGACCACATGCAGCCGGACGACGCGGCCGACGTCCTCGCGCAGTTCTCCGACGAGCGCAGCGAGGCCCTCCTCCAGCTCATGGAGCCGGAAGAGGCGCAGGACGTCCGCATGCTCCTCGAGTACGAACCAGACACCGCCGGTGGTCTCATGACGACCGAGCCGGTGATCGTGTCCGCCGACGCCACCGTCGCCGAGGGGCTCGCACTCGTCCGCCGCCACGAACTCGCGCCGGTGCTCGGCGCCGCCGTCTGCGTGACGCTGCCGCCGTACGAGCCGCCGACCGGCCGGTTCCTCGGCCTCGTGCACTTCCAGCGGATGCTCCGCTACCCGCCGAACGAACGACTCGGCACGCTCATCGACCAGCAGACCGACCCGGTCCGCGTCGACGCGAGCGCGGCCGAGGTCACGCGCATCATGGCGACCTACAACCTGCTGTCCGTCCCCGTGGTCGACGATGCCCACCGTCTCGTCGGGGTGGTGACGATCGACGATGTCCTCGACCACGTCCTGCCGGACGACTGGCGAAGTCAGGGCGAGGGGGAACCCTCACCGCTTCCGCGCCAACGCCCACGCAGGACGCCCGTGACGACGGGAAGGAGGACCACCCGTGGCCCGAACGGATGACAACCGCCGCGATCGCGAGCGGACCGATGCTCGACTCGACTCCCCCAAGGGCATGCGCACCCGCGTCCTGCCGACCCGGCGCCGAGGTCGCGGTGACGCCTTCGGTCGCGCGACCGAGGGCATCGCGCGTGCGATGGGAACGCCCTGGTTCCTCGTCGGCCTGACCCTGTTCTGCGTCGTCTGGATGGGCTACAACACGCTCGCCCCGAAGCCCTGGCAGTTCGACTCCGCGGCGATCGGCTTCACGGCCCTGACGCTCGTGCTGTCCCTGCAGGCGTCGTACGCGGCACCGCTCATCCTGCTCGCCCAGAACCGGCAGGACGACCGCGACCGCGTGCAGTTCGAGCAGGACCGGCAGCGCGCCGAGCGGAACCTCGCCGACACCGAGTACCTCGCCCGCGAGGTCGTGGCGCTCCGCCTGGCGATGCGGGACATGGCGTCGAAGGACTTCATCCGCGCCGAGATCCGCTCGCTGCTCGAGGAACTCGACCGGCGCGACGCCGAGGACGCCGGCTTCGCCGACGAGTCCGGCACGACGGCCCGTGGCTGACGGCGGCCGGTCGGACGAGCAGCTGGGCAGCGCGGTCCTCGCCGCGCTCGGCCGCGTGATCGACCCCGAGATCCGCCGGCCCGTCACGGAGCTCGACATGATCCGTGGTGTCGACGTGCAGCCAGGAGGCGCGGTGCGCGTCGACCTGCAGCTCACGATCGTCGGGTGCCCGGCCGCCGACACCATCGAGCGCGACGTGCGTGCGGCCGCCGGTTCCGTCGACGGCGTCTCGAGCGTGGCGGTGGACGTGTCCGTGATGGCCCCGGCGACGCGTGCCGCGCTCACCGAACGCCTCCGCGCGGGGAGACCCCGGGGCGTGCAGTTCACCCCGGACTCGCTCACCCGGGTGATCGCGGTGACGAGCGGCAAGGGCGGCGTCGGCAAGTCGACGGTCACCGTGAACCTCGCCGCCGCCCTCGCGGCCCGCGGGCAGCGCGTGGGCATCGTGGACGTCGACGTGCACGGCTTCAGCGTCCCCGGGCTGATGGGGCTCACCGACGCCGCGGGCGCGGCCCCTCGCCCGACCCGGGTCGACAGCATGATCCTGCCGCCGGTCGCGCACGACGTGAAGGTCGTCTCGATCGGCATGTTCGTGGACGACGTCTCGACCGCGGTGTCCTGGCGCGGGCCGATGCTGCACCGCACCGTCTCGCAGTTCCTCACCGACGTGTACTTCGGCGACCTCGACGTGCTCCTGCTCGACCTGCCGCCCGGCACCGGTGACGTGGCGATCTCGGTCGGCCAGCTGCTCCCCCACGCCGAGGTCCTGGTCGTCACCACGCCCCAGGCGGCCGCTGCCGACGTGGCCGAACGGAGCGGGATCGTCGCCCGGCAGACCGGGCAGCGGGTGATCGGCGTCGTCGAGAACATGGCGGGCCTCGTGCAGCCCGACGGGTCCGTGCTGCACCTCTTCGGCGAGGGCGGTGGCGCCGAGACCGCCCGCCGGCTCTCCCGCGACCAGGAGACCGCCGTCCCGGTGCTCGGCAGCGTGCCGCTGTCCGTGCCGCTCCGCGAGGGCGGCGACGCCGGCGTCCCGGTGGTGCTCGGCGATCCCGAGGACCCGGCAGCGGTGGCGCTGGCGGCGATCGCGGACCGCATCGGCACGATGGGACGGGGGCTGTCCGGCCGGAAGCTCGGGCTGACGCTGTCGTAGGGTCGGGTGCATGAGCACTGATCACGTCAGCGTCGACTGGGAGCAGGCCCGCGACACCAACCGCGCGAACTGGGACGACCGGGTGCCCATCCACGAGGGCGCCTACGAGATCGATGCCCTGACCGACCCGGACCACCGCTCGACCGTCGTCCGCGACGACCTGCCCGCGCTGCGGCCGTGGCTGCCGGACGGCTCCCTCGCCGGACTCGACCTCTGCCACCTGCAGTGCCACATCGGCACGGACACGGTCTCGCTCGCGCGTGAGGGCGCCCGCGTCACCGGCGTCGACTTCTCGCCCGCGGCGCTCGCCTCGGCCGCCGGGCTGTCGGCGCGCCTCGGCCTCGACGTGACCTGGGTCGAGACGGACGTCCTCGACGCCCGGGCCGCGGTGGTGGGCGACTTCGACGTCGTCTACACGAGCATCGGGACGATCTGCTGGCTCGACGACCTCGATCGGTGGGCCGCCCAGGTGTCGGCGCTCCTGCGACCGGGCGGTGTGTTCTTCATCCGCGACGGCCACCCCGCGCTGTACGCGCTCGACGAGGACGCCGACGGGCTCGTCACCCGCTACCGGTACTTCGCGGACGGCTCCGCCCAGCAGTGGGACGACGCCGGCACCTACGCGGGCGACGGCACGGTGTCGAACACCCGCACCTACGAGTGGCCGCACCCGCTGTCGGAGATCGTGAACGCCCTGCTCGGCGCCGGGCTCCGGCTGCGCCGACTCGACGAGGGTCGGACGCTGCCGTGGCGGTTCAGCCCGCGCATGGTCGACACCGGGGACGGCTCGTGGGAGTGGCCCGGCGAGGACCGCGACCGCCTCCCCACGACCTTCACGATCGTCGCGTCGAAGGACTGATCCGCCAGCCGATCGACGCTGCCTGTACGTCCTTTCATGGACAGGTCGTTCCACCGCGGAGCAATATGCAGGGGTATTCCACAATGCTCCTGCGGAATCGGGTCCGCAGGGGCTCCACCCGTGTCCGGCAACGCCGCCGGACCGAGGACAGGAGAACCGTGTGAACAGCAGGACCAGACTCAGGATCGGACTCGTCGCGGCCCTCGCGGCTGCACTGGCGGGCGGGTCCGTCGCAGCAGCACCGGCCATGGCGGCCACACCGGCGTGCGCCACCGCGTGGAGCGCGGGCACCGCCTACAGCGGCGGCGCGACGGTGAGCGAGAGCGGCACGAACTACACCGCGAACTGGTGGACGCAGGGCGACGACCCCGCGACCCACTCCGGCGCGACCGGCAGCGGCCAGCCCTGGACGTCCACGGGAGCCTGCGCCGGCACCGGCGGCGGCGGTACGACCAACCCGGGCGGCGGGACCACCACGCCGGGCACCGGCGGCAGCGGCGGGACGGCGAAGGGCCTGGTCTTCAGCCCCTACAAGGACGTCACCGTGAACCTCGACTGGAACACGAACGTGATGAACACGGCCGTCACCGGCACGCGCATCCCGGTCGTCGGGTCGAGCAACAGCCTGGTGTCCACCCGGGAGCCGGGCCTCAAGGCGATCACCCTCGCGTTCGCCACCGGCACCTGCGGCAGCGAGAACTGGGGCGGCGTCGCCGCGGACGCCTTCGCGAGCGCCAACATCCCGAAGCTCGACGCCGCGGGCGTGAACTACATCGTGAGCACCGGCGGTGCGGCGGGCTCGTTCAAGTGTTCGGGCACCGCGCTGCAGAGCTTCATCGCCCGGTACGCCACCCCGCACATGATCGGCGTCGACTTCGACATCGAGAGCGGGCAGTCCGCCGCCGACGTGCAGAACCTCGTCAACGCCGCAGCGCTCGCGCAGTCGAAGTACCCGGGGATGCGGTTCTCGTTCACGCTCGCGACCCTGGCCGCCAGCGACGGGAGCTTCGGCGGCCTGAACGGCACCGGTGACGCCACGGTCAAGGCCATCAAGGCATCGAGCCTGACGAACTACACCGTCAACCTCATGACGATGGACTTCGGCCGCGCGACGACCGCGAACTGCGTCCTCTCCGGATCGACCTGCGAGATGGGCAAGTCCTCGATCCAGGCCGTCACGAACCTCGAGCACACGTACGGCATCGCACCGTCGAAGATCGAGGTCACCCCGATGATCGGCGTGAACGACGCCTCCGACGAGGTCTTCACCCTCGCCGACGTCGACACGCTGTCCGCCTACGCGAAGGCGAACGGTCTCGCCGGGGTCCACTACTGGTCGCTCGACCGCGACACCCCGTGCTCCTCGACGACGGCGATGTCCACCTGCAGCTCGGTCCCGAGCGCACCGGCCCTCGCGTGGACGGACCGCTTCCTGGCCGACCTGCAGTAGTCGCCACCACCCAAGGGACTGGAGGCGCGGTGCCAGCTGGCACCGCGCCTCCAGTCCGTCATCGGCTCACGTGACGTCGTGTCAGGTCGCTTCGGCGTCGAACGGTGCGGCCTCGCCGACGGCGAGCGGCACCACGGGTGCCGTCGCGCGCACCTTCGACGCGGTCACCTGCGCGGTCTGCACCGCAGCGGCGCTGCTGCCGGAGTCGAGCAGCGCATCGCGGATGATCCGGCGCGGGTCGTACTGCCGCGGGTCGAGCTTCTGCCAGTCGACCTCGTCGAACTCGGGGCCCATCTCGTCGCGCATCCGGTCCTTCGCGGTGTCGGCGAAGCGACGGACGGCCTTGACGAACTCGGCGAGCTTCTGGGCGTACTGCGGGAGTCGCTGCGGACCGAGCAGGAGGACGCCGATGATCCCGATCACCAGGAACTTCTCGAAGCCGTCGAACACGGTACGAGCGTAACCCGTCCACACCCCGGAGCACCCGTAGAGTTGTCACCCGAACGGAGTGTGCGTGTCAGAGAAAGAGTCGAACTGGAAGTTCGCCGAGGACATCGTCTCGGAGTCCGAGGTGATCGCCCGAGCCAGGGAGCACTCCCTCGAACTCGGGGTCGAGGCGATCTCCCCCGCCATCGGCGCACAGATCGGGGTCGTCGCGGCCGCCTCGCGCGCCACGAGCATGATCGAGATCGGCACCGGCCTGGGGGTGTCCGGGCTGTACCTGCTCGGCGGCGCACCGTCCGCCACGCTCACCACGATCGACATCGAGGTCGACCACCAGCAGTACGCCCGTGACGCGTACATCGCCGCGGGCACCGCCCCCGCCCGGATCCGGCTCATCCCGGGTCGGGCGAACCAGGTGCTGCCGCGCATGAACGAGGCCTCGTACGACGTCGTCCTCGTCGACGCCGACCCGGAGCACGTCATCGAGTACGTCGAGCACGGACTGCGGCTCGCTCGGCTCGGCGGGACCGTCCTCGTGCCGCACGCGCTCTGGCGGGGCCGGGTGGCCGACCCGGTGAAGCGGGACCGGGCGACGACCGACTTCCGGCTGCTGCTCACCGAGGTGTCGACGTCGGGTGCGGTCATCAGCGCACTCTCCCCCGCCGGAGACGGACTGCTGCAGATGACGAAGGTTTCCGCTTAGACGGTGCCGTCTCGGTCGGAGTCGTCGTGCCCCAGGTGGCGCAGGTAGCGCTCCGGGGACTCGAGGAACGACCGCTGGTGCCGGACGAGGTCGAGGTCGGCCCACTCCGTGCGCCGCAGGCCCCACTCGCCGACCTCGTGGATCGTCGCGCCGGGGAAGGCTGCGAGCACCGGTGAGTGCGTCGACATGAGCACCTGCCCGACGCCGCTCTCGACGATCGACTGCAGCAGGCCGATGAGCGCCAGGCAGCCGGAGAACGACAGCGCGGACTCGGGTTCGTCGAGGATCCACAACCCGGGCCACCGCGCACGGTCGATCACGAAGTCGAGGAAGGACTCGCCGTGGCTGCGCTCGTGGAAGACGGGCTCCGGCCGAGACAGGTTCGGGTGTTCCTCGAGGTAGGTGAAGAACCCGTGCATGGTCTCCGCCCGGAGGAAGAACCCGCCGCGGGGTGCCCCGAAGTCGCGGCGGACGGCGATGTGTTCGCACAGGTCGGACTCGGAGGCGCGGGTCGAGTGCTGCGATCCGGTGCCGCCGCCCTCCGGCCCCATGCCGAACTGCAGCGCGATGGCCTCGACGATGGTGGACTTGCCGACGCCGTTCTCCCCGACGAACACCGTGACGGGGTCGAGGTCGAGCCCCTCGTCGAGGAGCTGCCGGACGGGGGCGAGTGTGGCGGGCCAGACGTCGCGCGGCATCGGGTCGGGGTCGCAGTACTCCTCGACGCGACGGATCGGCAGGTGGGTCCTCGGCACGGAGCCCATCCTGCCGTGCCACGCCGACATCGGCGCCGGGCGGGACGGACGGACGGAGGGCCCGGAGCGTACGCGCTCCGGGCCCTCCGTTCTGGTGCGTCGACGTACTAGGCCGAGACGACCTCGGCGAGTGCGTCGTGGAGTTCCTTGGCCTCGGCATCGTTGACCGAGACGACCAGGCGGCCTCCACCTTCGAGCGGAACCCGCACGATGATGAGTCGACCCTCCTTAACAGCCTCCATCGGCCCGTCACCGGTCCTCGGCTTCATGGCTGCCATCAGATGTCCCCTTTCGTGCAGTACATGCACCCCCATTATCTCGTATCGATGGGGGAACTGCGAAACCGCCCAGGTTGGGGGTCGTGGATCGCGACGTTCTCGCGGTTCCGAGTGGTCACCTTGGCGTGTGCCGTACATCCGCTCCAAGCGCCGTCAACCGCTCGACCCCGCCGTCGAGGCCGTCCCCGTCGGCGTGCGCGTCGCGGGGGCGTTCTCGTGGCGGATGCTCGTCGTCGTCGTCGCCCTCGCCGTCGTCGTGGCACTCGTGGTCCTGCTGCAGGACATCGTGGTGCCGTTCCTGATCGGCCTCATCGTGTGCGCCCTGCTCGCGCCGTTCTCGCTGTTCCTGCAGCGCCACCGCTGGCCGAAGTGGCTCGCGGTGCTGTCGTGCTTCCTCGCCGTCGTGATCGTCATCGGCGTCCTCGCGCTGGTCGTCACGGCACAGATCCGGTACGACCTGCCGTCGCTCGAGCACCGTCTCGACCACAACGTGCAGTCGCTGCAGAGCCTGTTGGCCACCGAGCCGTTCGGCATCACGGCGTCGCAGGTCACGAAGTGGCTGTCCGACGGCACGAAGTTCCTGCAGACCCACGCGTCGTCGATCGCCTCGGGTGCGGCCGAGGCCGGGAGCGGGCTGGTGCACCTGCTCGAGGGCCTCTTCATCGCGGTGTTCACGACGATCTTCGTGCTCGTCGACGGCCCGCGCATCTGGTCGTGGGTGGTGCGGCTCTTCCCCCGCCGAGCGCGCGCTCGCATCGACGTCGCCGGGCACGCCGGCTGGAAGACGCTGACGAGCTTCATCCGCGTCCAGCTCGTCGTCGCGGTGACGGACGCGCTCGGCATCGTGATCGGCGCCCTCGCGCTGCAGGTGCCGCTCGCGATCCCGATCGGCGTCATCGTGTTCTTCGGTGCCTTCGTGCCGGTGGTCGGCGCGATCGTCGCGGGCGTCGTCGCGGTGCTCGTCGCGCTCGTGTTCAACGGCTGGGTGCCCGCGCTGGTCATGCTCGGCATCGTGATCGCCGTGCAGCAGCTCGAGAGCCACGTCCTGCACCCGTTCCTCACCGGCTCGGCCGTGCGCGTGCACCCGCTCGGTGTCGTGCTCGGCGTCACCGCGGGCACGACGATCGCCGGCGTCGTCGGGGCGTTCTTCGCGGTGCCGTTCATCGCGACCGCGAACGCGATGATCCACGCGGCGGCGTCAGCCGACCCCGAGGCGGTGGCGCGAGGCGGCGAGGACCGCGAGGCCGACGTCGATCACGGCGGGGTCCAGTCGTAGCCGTCGATCCACCAGCAGTAGTACATCCACACCCACTGCAGCGCGATGCAGACCACCACGACCGCCACCCGGTACACCCGTGAGCGCGGCAGCGCGACGATCCCGAGCAGCGGGGCGATCGGCAGCAGGATGCGCCAGGTGCTCGACTGCGGGAAGAACACGGCCAGCAGGTACACCAGGTAGGCGACGCCCCAGAGCCGCAGCTCGAGCCCGATCCGCCGCGCGGCCGGCAGGGCCACGAACGCGGCGAACCCGACCACCACGACGGCGAGCAGGATCGCGCCGGCCGGCTGCCCGAACCACCACCCGAAGCCCTGCACCCACGGCGCGAACGGGACGAGTTCCCGCCACCCGATGTACGACGACCGCCACGCCAGTTCGGTGTCCGTGTACGCCCGGGGCACCCCGGTCACCGCCCAGGCGATCGCCGGCCACGCCAGCCCGACGATCCCGGACACGACCGCGACCACCGCGGGTGGGACGAACCGCTGCACGGTGAGCGGCGACGACGCGCGGACCCACGACGGGCGGACGAACCACGCGGCGAGGAACAGCACGATCAGCAGCGCGAAGGCCAGCCCGGTGGGCCGGGTCATCCCGAGCAGCAGGACGACCGGGAGCATCGACCACCAGCGGCGGTCCACCATCAGCAGCAACGCGACGAGGAGCAGGAACAGGCCCATCGACTCGGCGTACGCGACCTGGAACATCGCCGAGACGGGTGCGACGCAGAACAGCACGGTCGCGAAGGTCGCCCGCGCCGGGTCGAGGAACCGACCCATCAGCCGCCGGAACGCGAGCGCCGCTCCCCAGCCGAACAGGAGCGAGACGGACACGGCGACGAACTCGAAGGACGCGCCCGTCAGCGCCATCAGGCCCCGCACCAGGAAGGGGTAGGCGGGCATGAACGCCCACGCGTTCTCGGTCACGTGTCCCGTGGCGTCGATCGGCAGCGTCGAGGGGTACCCGGACGCGGCGATCACCCGGTACCAGGCACCGTCCCAGATCGACGAGAACGACAGCAGGCCGGGGTGCTGCACCGTGAAGGAGTTCGCCGCCTGCACGCTCGCGAACGCGGCGAGCATCGTGCCCGTGACGATCCGCGCGAGCACGTACACGACCGTGATCCGCAGCCACCACGGCACGACCCGGTAGCGGGCGTGCCACCGGGCGCGGGCAGGGCTCAGCCGGGTGGACCCGGCCGTGGTCAGGCCGTCAGCCACCGACGCAGACCGTGCTCGACCGCGGTGATCTGGTCGACGGGGACCTGCTCGTCGTCGTGGTGGGCGAAGACCGGCTCGCCGGGCCCGTAGTTGACCGCGGGGACGCCGAGCGCCGAGAAGCGTGCGACGTCGGTCCACCCGTACTTCGGGCGGGGCGCGGGACCGCCGACCGCGGCGACGAAGTCCTGCGCCAGCGGGGCGTCGAGTCCGGGTCGGGCACCGGCAGCGAGGTCGACGATCTGCACGTCGTAGCCGTCGAAGAGCTCGCGGATGTGGGCGACGGCCTCGTCCGCGCTGCGCGACGGGGCGAAGCGGTAGTTGACGTGCACCATGACCTCGTCGGGGATGACGTTGCCGGCGATGCCGCCCGTGATGCCGACGGCGTTGAGGCCTTCGCGGTAGTCGAGTCCGTCGACCGTGACCGTGCGCGGCTCGTAGGCGGCGAGCGTGGCCAGGATCGGCGCGGCCTTGTGGATCGCGTTGTCGCCGATCCAGCTCCGGGCGCTGTGCGAGCGCTCGCCGTACGCGCGGACCTCGGCCCGGAGGTTGCCGTTGCAGCCGCCCTCGATCTGCGCACCGGAGGGCTCGCCGAGGATCGCGAAGTCGCCCGCGAGGAGCTCGGGACGCGTCCGCGCCAGGCGTCCGAGGCCGTTCAGCGCATCGCTCACCTCTTCGTGGTCGTAGAAGACCCAGGTGACGTCGACGTTCGGCTCGGCGAGGTCGTACGCAAGCTTGAGCTGGACCGCGCAACCGGCCTTCATGTCCACCGTGCCGCGGCCCCAGAGGATCTCGGTGCCGTCCTCGGCGGTCCGGAACTCGGTCGGCAGGTTGCCGTTGAGCGGCACGGTGTCGATGTGCCCCGCGATGACCACGCGGCGGTCACGACCGAGGTTCGTCCGTGCCACGATCGCGTCGCCGTCGCGGATCACCTCGAGGTGGGGCAGCGGCGTCAGGGCGGCCTCGATCGCGTCGGCGAGCGGCCCTTCGTCACCGGACACCGACTCGATGTCGCAGATGGCACGGGTGATGTCGATGGACGAGGCGGTGAGGTCGAGCGGCTCCGGCATGCGGGAAGCCTACCGGCC
Source organism: Curtobacterium sp. C2H10 (assembly GCF_025407985.1). NCBI lineage: Bacteria > Bacillati > Actinomycetota > Actinomycetes > Micrococcales > Microbacteriaceae > Curtobacterium > Curtobacterium sp. C2H10. The sequence goes on from NZ_JABXGF010000008.1 coordinate 25,017, forward strand.
GACCCTTGCAGCCCGGCGGAGCCGTCCGGACGGACGGGTGGCCCCCTCCCCTCGCTGGGTACCCTGGTCCGGTGACCGACACGACCGCTGCCACCGCCCGCCCGACCCACGCCTGGGGCCACGGCCTCGCGACGATCGCCGCCGACGGCACGACGCTCGACACCTGGTACCCGGAGACGTTCGTCGGCACGCTGCCCGCCGACGCCGTGTTCCCCGCCGACCTGCGCGCACACGTCGGCGACGACCCGCGCCGCGGTGTCACGATCGAGGCGGTCACGACCGAGGTCACGATCGACGCCGCACCCGCGAGCACGCCGGACGCGTACCTCCGCCTGCACCTCCTCAGTCACCTGCACGTGGCGCCGAACGAGGTCAACCTCGACGGTGTCTTCGCCCACCTGCCGATCGTCGCGTGGACGAACGCGGGCCCGGTGCACCCCGACGACCTGACCCGCCTCCGCCCCGGCCTGCAGCGCGCCGGGATCGCCGTGCACGCGATCGACAAGTTCCCCCGGCTGGTCGACTACGTCGTGCCCGACCGCGTGCGCATCGCCGACGCGAACCGGGTCCGGCTCGGCGCCCACCTCGCTCCCGGCACGACGGTGATGCACGAGGGCTTCGTGAACTTCAACGCCGGCACCCTCGGCGACGCGATGATCGAGGGCCGTGTCTCGCAGGGCGTCGTCGTCGGGAACGGCACGGACATCGGCGGCGGTGCCTCCATCATGGGCACGCTGTCCGGCGGCGGCACCCACCGCGTCTCCCTCGGCGAGCGCGCGCTGCTCGGTGCGAACGCCGGTCTCGGCATCTCGCTCGGCGACGACTCGGTGGTCGAGGCCGGGCTGTACGTAACGGCCGGCACGAAGGTCGTCCTCGTCGGCGCGGCCCCGAACCCGGACGGCACCCCGAAGACGGTCAAGGCCGCCGAGCTCTCCGGCACGCCCAACATCCTGTTCCGCCGCAACTCGGTCTCCGGCGCGGTGGAGGCACTGCAGCGCCAGGGGCAGGGCATCCAGCTCAACACCGCGCTGCACGCGTAGGCGGTCCGTCCGTGGGGGGAACGGTCGACGGACCGCACGGCCCGGTGCCGGTCCGCCGGTACGCCGCACGCCGGCGCACGACGTCGGCCACGACGCTCGTGTGGTTGCACGGGGGTGGGTTCTTCCGCGGCAGCCTCGACCTGCCGGAAGCGCACGTCGTCGCCGGCACCCTCGCCGACCGCGGGCTCGACGTCGTCACGGTCGGGTACCGCCTCGCTCCCCTGCCCGGGTTGCCCGTCGTCGGACGCCGAGGAACCCGGGGGCGACGCCGCCACCCGGTGCCGAACGACGAGGTCCGCGCCGTGCTCGAGGTCGTCCGCGGCGAGACCGACGGTCCCGTCTTCCTCGGCGGGGCGAGTGCCGGCGCGTGCCTCGCAGCAGCCGTGACCCGGACGCTGCCGGACGCCGCACGGCCGGACGGACTCGTCCTCGCGTACGGGTTCTTCCACGCCCGCACCCCGCGCGACGCGGCAGTCCTCCGATCGGTCCGCGGGCACCGGCGGCTCACGCACCACCCGGCACTGCTCGACCGGGCGAACCGGAACCACGTCGGCCGCGCGGGTGACACCGCCACCGCGTTCCCCGGCGGCGAGGACCTCTCCGGCTTCCCCCGCACGCTCATGGTGGACGCCGAGCACGACACGATGCGGGCCTCGGGCGACCGGTTCGTCGACGAGCTGCGCGGCGCCGGGGTCGCGGTCGAACGGCACGTGCTCCCGGCAGCGCGCCACGCCTTCCTCAACCGGCCGGGGTCATCGGACTCGGACCGGGCGCTCGATCTCGTCACCGCCTGGGCGGCGCGCTCGTCCGGCGCCTGAGCGGCGCGGGCGGGCACGCGGCGGAGCCGACCGTGCGACGGACGGGAGGCACGGTGCCGGCCCGCACCGTGCCTCCCGTCCGTCGATCTGTCGGTCCACCGCCGCGCCCGCGCGTGGCTGCGCGCCGCGTCAGCGTGCGGGCAGGTCGCGCTCCGGGTGCCCGACGTAGAGCTGCTGCGGACGCCCGATCTTGTTCAGCGGGTCGTTGTTGAGCTCGCGCCACTGCGCGATCCACCCGGGCAGACGCCCGATGGCGAACAGGACCGTGAACATCCGCGGCGGGAAGCCCATCGCCTTGTAGATGATGCCCGTGTAGAAGTCGACGTTCGGGTAGAGCTTCCGACTGACGAAGTACTCGTCCTCGAGCGCGATGCCCTCGAGCTCCATGGCGATGTCGAGCAGGTCGTCCTGCACGCCCAGCGCCTCGAGCACCTCGTGCGCCGACTCCTTCACGAGCTTCGCCCGCGGGTCGTAGTTCTTGTAGACGCGGTGCCCGAAGCCCATGAGCTTCACGCCGCGCTCCTTGTTCTTCACGCGCTCGACGAAGCGCGTCACGGGCTCGCCCGAGTCCTTGATCTGCTGGAGCATCTCGAGCACGGCCTCGTTCGCGCCGCCGTGCAGCGGACCGTACAGTGCGTTGATGCCGGCGGAGATCGAGGCGAACATGTTCGCCTTCGTCGACCCGACCATCCGGACCGTGGCGGTGGAGGCGTTCTGCTCGTGGTCCTCGTGCAGGATCAGGAGCCGCTCGAGCGCCTTCGACAGCACCGGGTTCGGCTGGTAGGTCTCGGCCATCGTGCCGAAGTTCAGGCGCAGGAAGTTGTCGACGAAGGACAGCGAGTTGTCCGGGTAGAGGAACGCCTGCCCGATGGACTTCTTGTGCGCGTACGCGGCGATCACCGGCAGCTTCGCGAGGAGCCGGACGGTCTGGAGCTCGACCTTCTCGGGGTCGTCGACGTCCATGTCGTCCTCGTAGTAGGTCGACAGGGCGCTGACGGCGCTGGAGAGGACGGACATCGGATGCGCCGAGTGCGGCAGGGCGTCGAACAGACGACGGAGGTCCTCGTGCAGCAGCGTGTGGCGGCGGATCCGGGCGTCGAAGGACTCGAGCTCGGCGGGCGTCGGCAGTTCGCCGTAGATGAGGAGCCAGGCGACCTCGAGGAAGGTCAGGTTCGACGCGACCTGGTCGATCGGGTAGCCGCGGTACCGCAGGATGCCCTGGTCGCCGTCGATGTAGGTGATGGCGCTCTTCGTCGACCCGGTGTTCACGAACCCGTAGTCGAGCGTGTTCATCCCGGTCTGCTTCTTGAACGTCGAGATGTCGATGGTGGACGCACCGTCGACGCTCGGCAGGATCGGGAACTCCGCCGTGCCGCCCGGGTACGTCAGCGTCGCGGTCGCCGCGGTCTGCTCGGCGGCGGGACTCACGGGGACGGGCGTGGTGGGCGGTGTGGCCGTCTTCTGAGCGTCATTGGCAGTGTCAGTCACGGTGACAGCCTAATCGCGCCCACTGTCGGTCGTGCACACATCGAGCCTCAGGACTTGGTGGGAACCACGGATTGCGCCGAGCGCGAAAGGCTCAGGCGGACGCCAGACGACGCCCGCTCGCCAGTCGCTGCGCGGCTGCGGCGATGCGCTCGTCGGTCGCCGTGAGCGCCACACGCACGTACTCGGCACCCACTGCGCCGTAGAAGGTCCCCGGTGCGACGAGGATCCCGCGCTCGGCCAGCCAGGCGACGGTGTCGAGCGCGGGCTCGCCGCGGGTGGCCCAGAGGTAGAGGCCCGCCTCGCTGTGGTCGACCCGGAAGCCGGCGCCTTCGAGTGCCCGTCGGAGCATGTTCCGTCGAGCGCGGTAGAGCGCCTTCTGCGCCTGCACGTGGGACTCGTCGGCGAGGGCGACGATCATCGCTTCCTGCACCGGGAGCGGCGGCATCATGCCCGTGTGCTTGCGGACCGCGAGCACCTCGGCGAGGACCCGCGCGTCACCGGCGACGAAGGCCGCCCGGTAGCCCGCGAGGTTCGACTGCTTCGAGAGCGAGTAGACGCTGAGCACCCCGTCCACCGAGTCGCCCACGACCCGGGGGTCGAGGATCGTCGGGGTCGGTGCGGTGTCGTACGGCGGTTCCCACCCGAGTTCGGCGTAGCACTCGTCGCCGACGATGACGGCGTCGAGCTCCCGCGCCCGCTCGACCGCGGCGCGCAGCTCGTCGATCGACAGGACGCGGCCGTCGGGGTTGCCCGGGGAGTTCAGCCAGACGAGCTTCGTGGTGGACGGCCAGGCGGCCGGGTCGTCCGACGCGAGGGCATCGGCGCCGACCAGGGCCGCACCGAGCTCGTACGTCGGGTACGCCGCGGCCGGGAACACCACCGTGTCGCCGCGGCCGATGCCGAGCCAGAGCGCGAGCCCGGCGATGAACTCCTTCGACCCGATGGTCGGGAGCACCTGGTCCGGCGTGAGGGTCACGCCCTGGCGCCGGCCGTACCAGTCCGCGATCGCCTCGCGCAGGGCCGGGGTGCCGGCGACCTGCGGGTAGGCGTGCGCGTCGGTCGCCTCGGCCAGCGCCGTGCGGACGACGGCGGGCGTCGGGTCGACGGGCGAGCCGACGCTGAGGTCGACGATGCCGCCCTCGACCGCCGCGGCCTGCTGCTTGAACGGGACGAGCTGGTCCCAGGGGAAGTCGGGGAGGTCGAGCGCCACGGGTCGGATCCGGTTCAGCCGCGGGGCGGTTCGGCCATGACGACCGGGTGGTCCTTGTGGATCACACCGACCTTCGCGGCACCGCCGGGGGAACCGACCTCTTCGAAGAACTCGACGTTGGCCTTGTAGTAGTCGGCCCACTCGTCGGGGAGGTCGTCCTCGTAGTAGATCGCCTCGACCGGGCACACCGGCTCGCACGCACCGCAGTCGACGCACTCGTCGGGGTGGATGTACAGCGACCGGTCACCCTCGTAGATGCAGTCGACCGGGCATTCGTCGATGCAGGCGCGGTCCTTGACGTCGACACAGGGCTGGGCGATCACGTACGTCACGGTTGGGGTGCTCCCTTCGGACTGAGCAGATCGAGTCTACCCGCGCGACCCGGCCGCACCTGACCGCCCGGCGGACGGACCGTCAGGCCCGGTCGGCCGTCCCCGACCGCCCGGCGGCCGACGCCCGGATGCCGGACAGGTCGGGCCACGCGAGCACGAGCGCCGTGACGGCCGCCGGCCCGAACGTCCACACGTAGCCCGCGGCGTTGGCGAGCACGAGCGGGGAGCTCTGCCCGCCCACCGACGACAGCACCTGCGTCGCGGCGATGATCCCGATGCCGACCGCCGCGACCATCGCCCGCGACCGGTACAGCAGCCGGATGCCGACCGTGAGCCCGATCACGATCAACGAGGTGAGCACGATGCCGACCGGGAACGCCCCGAGGGTCTGCTGGTGCGTGACCGTGCCGAGTCCCCCGGCGACGAGTCCGAGCACGAGGGCGACCACGACGGCGGTGACCTTCCCCTGCCGCGAGAACTCGGCGAACGTCTGCGGCGCCTGCGGGACCCGGTCGGCGTCGTGACGGAACGCCTCGACCGCCGGCGCCTGGTGCCGGGCACCGTGCGGCATCACCCACGACAGCGCGGTCGGGTCACGGGGATCGACCGGGTCGACCGTCACCTGGGACCGGTACTGCTCGACGGCCGCCCGGACCTTCGCCCGCACCGGCACGACGTCGACGGTCAGGTCCGCCTGCCCGGAGTCGGGGTCCACGATCATCGAGAACGGGAGTTCCTCGGCACGGGCGGCGTACCGCGCGGCGTGGTGGACCCGCACGTGGTCGGGGTGGCCGTAGCCGCCGTCGTCGGCGTAGCTCACCACCGCGTCCGCGCCGGTGGACCGGATCGCGGCGCGGATGTCGTCGACGACCTCGCCGAGGTCCGCCGCGGTCAGCGAGTCCGCCGGGGCGTCCCCGGCGGCGACGGCGCGTCCGTCGGGGCCCCACTGCATGCCGGAGTCGGTGTAGCGGCGCTCGGGCAGGTCCGTCGGACGCGCACCCGGCCCGCCGAGCCAGAGGTGCGCCGGCCCGCCGAGTGCGGCGAGGGCGGCGGCGATCTCGGTCTCGCGGTGCGCGGCGACCCGCGGACCGTCGCCGAAGAGCGGCGCGAGCTCGGGCGTCAGCATCTCGCCGCGCTCGCCATGGGTGGCGGTGAGCACGGTCACCTCGGCGCCGAGCTCGAGCAGGGTGGCGATCGTCCCGCCCGACGAGAGCGTCTCGTCGTCGGGGTGGGCGTGCACGAACAGGACGCGCTCGGGGCGGGTTGCGGGGGCCTTCGACATCGGGTCCAAGCGTACCCAGCGGTGACTAGCGGGGCGTCACGATGTAGGTCGCGGTGACGCCGTCGCTGCCGTCGGAGAAGGTCAGGACCACGCGGTAGCCGTCGCTCCGGAACATCCCGAAGGCGCTGGACGAGTCCGCCCGCTTCGCCGACTCGGTGAACCCGGCGTCGGTGAGCTGCTGCGCGGCGGCCTGGAAGTCGTCGACCGAGGCGGCACGGACCTGTGCCACCCACCCGGAGCCGTTCGGCCCGCTCCCGCCGCCGAGCACGGTGCCGTCGACGAGCGGGACGTCCTTCGTCGGGAAGCCGTCGGGGACCTTGCCGTCCGAGGTCACGTTCGCGCCCTTGAGCGCGGTGTCGAGTGCGCCGTCGATGCCGCCGGCGACCGACGCCATGCCGTCCTGGACGGCCTTGCCGTCGATGCCCTGCACGCCCTCGGCGACGCTCGACGCGACCGACGAGCCGAGGTCGGTGGCCTGCTTCACGGCGTCGGACGAGCAGCCGGCCAGTCCGGCGAGGGCGATGCCGGCGGCGACGGCGGCGATCAGGGTGCGGGTCGGGGTGCGCATGCCCAGCACCCTAGGGGGCGAGACGGGAGGCGCGGCGTGAGTCCCCTGGGAACGTCACGTGCGTGGCGGGGTCGCGCCGCGCCTCCTGGCTCGGTCCTGCGGGACCGCCCGCGTCAGGCGACGTACGCGCGCGTCGCCGCCACGAGGGCGTCGACGCCCACCGGGATCGCCGTCTCGGCCTGCGGCGCGTAGAAGGGCGAGTGGTTGCTCGGGATGTCCTCGCCGCGACGGAACAGCTCCGGGTCGGTGATGCCGGTGAACCAGTACACGAGCGGCGCTCCGGCGGCGGTGGCGAGCTGGCCGACGTCCTCGGACGCCATCGCCAGGCCGATCTCGAGGTCGCGGGCTCCGGGGACCTCGGCGCGGATCGCGTCGAGCACGGTCTGGGCGGCCTCGGCGTCGTTCACGGTGACCTCGGCACCCGGCGACCGCACGATCGTCGGCTCGGGCAGCCCACCGGCCTCGCTCTCGGCGCGGACGATGCGCTCGATCGAGGCGATGATCCGCTCGCGGGTCTCCTCGTTGCGGGCCCGCGTCGAGATCTCGATGACGGCCTGGTCGGGGATGATGTTCGCGCGGGTGCCGGCGTGGAAGCTGCCGACCGTGACGACCCCGGCGTCGCTCGGCGAGACCTCGCGCGAGACCACGGTCTGCAGGCGCACGACGGCCGACGCGGCGGTGACGATCGGGTCGAGCGAGGCCTGCGGGGCGGAACCGTGCGCGCCGCGGCCGTTGAACGTGACCGTCAGGCGGTCGCTCGACGCCATCACGGGGCCGCTGCCGACCGCGACGATGCCGACCGGCGCCGGCGCGGAGTGCTGTCCGAGGACGACGTCGGGCGTCGGGAAGCGCTCGACGAGCCCGTCCTCGACCATGGCGCGGGCGCCGGAGATGACCTCTTCCGCCGGCTGGAAGACACCGACGACCGTGCCGTGCCAGTCGCCCGTGGTGGCGGCGAGGCGCTCGAGGGTCCCGAGCAGCCACGTCACGTGGATGTCGTGGCCGCAGGCGTGCATCGTCGGGACGTCGTTGCCGTCCTCGTCGGTGCCGTGGTGCTCGCTGGCGTAGGGCAGGCCGGTGCGCTCCTGGACCGGGAGCCCGTCCATGTCGGCGCGGAGCCAGACGACGGGCCCCTCGCCGTTCGACAGGACGCCCACGACACCGGTGCCGCCGACGCCCGTGGTGACCTCGATCCCGCCGATCTCCGCGAGCCGGTCGGCGACGATGCCCGCGGTGCGGTGCTCCTGGAAGCCGAGCTCGGGGTGGGCGTGGAGGTCCTGGTACACCGAGAGGAGGTCGAGAGTCACGCGCACCACGGTACATCCGACGACGGCCCGGCCACCTCGAACGAGGTGACCGGGCCGTCGGAGGGAGGCCGTGCCTCCTGGATGGACCGCTGCTTACGCGTCCTGACGCTTCAGGCGGGCGTAGGCGCGCTGGCGGGCCTGCGCGTCGAGCTCGACCTTGCGGATGCGCACGGCGTCGGGGGTGACCTCGACGCACTCGTCCTCACGCGCGAACTCGAGGCACTCCTCGAGCGACAGCTGGCGCGACGGCGTCATCGACTCGAAGGTGTCAGCGTTCGCCGAACGCATGTTCGTGAGCTTCTTCTCCTTCGTGATGTTGACGTCCATGTCGTCGGCGCGCGAGTTCTCGCCGATGACCATGCCCTCGTAGACCTCTTCGGTGGGGTTGACGAAGAACGTCATCCGCTCCTGGAGGTTCGTGATGGCGAACGGCGTGACGACACCCGAGCGGTCGGACACGATCGACCCGTTGATGCGGGTCTGGATCGGGCCGGCCCACTCGTCGTAACCGTGCGAGATCGCGTTGGCGATGCCGGTGCCGCGGGTCTCGGTGAGGAACGACGTGCGGAAGCCGATCAGGCCGCGCGACGGGACGATGAACTCCATGCGCACCCAGCCGGTGCCGTGGTTCGTCATGTTCTCCATGCGGCCCTTGCGAGCGGCCATGAGCTGCGTGATCGCGCCGAGGTACTCCTCCGGCGTGTCGATCGTCATGTGCTCGTAGGGCTCCTGGAGCTTGCCGTTCTCGTCACGCTTGGTGACGACCTGCGGCTTGCCGACCGTGAGCTCGAAGCCCTCACGACGCATCTGCTCGACGAGGATGGCCAGCGCGAGCTCGCCGCGGCCCTGGACCTCCCACGCGTCCGGGCGACCGATGTCGAGGACCTTGAGCGAGACGTTGCCGATGAGCTCGCGGTCGAGGCGCTCCTTGACCATGCGGGCGGTGAGCTTGTGGCCCTTGACCTTGCCGACGAGCGGGCTGGTGTTCGTGCCGATCGTCATCGAGATCGCCGGGTCGTCGACCGTGATGGTCGGCAGCGGACGGACGTCCTCGGGGTCGGTCAGGGTCTCACCGATGGTGATCGTGTCGAAGCCGGCGACGGCGACGATGTCACCGGGGCCCGCCGACTCGGCCGGGTAGCGCTCGAGCGCCTTGGTGACGAGCAGCTCGGTGATGCGGGCGTTGACGACGCTGCCGTCGTGCTTGACCCACGCGACCGTCTGGCCCTTCTTCATGGTGCCGTGGAAGATGCGCAGGAGCGCGAGGCGACCGAGGAACGGCGACGCGTCGAGGTTCGTGACGTGCGCCTGCAGCGGGTGCTCGTCGTCGTACTTCGGGGCGGGGACGTGCTGGAGGATCGCCTCGAACAGGGGCTCGAGGTCGTCGTTGTCCGGCAGCGAGCCGTCGGCCGGCTTGTTGCGGCTGGCGGCACCCGCACGACCCGAGGCGTAGACCACGGGGACGTCGAGGATGGCGTCGAGGTCGAGGTCGTCGACCTCGTCCGACAGGTCGGAGGCGAGCCCGAGCAGGAGGTCCTGCGACTCGGACACGACCTCGTCGATGCGGGAGTCCGGGCGGTCCGTCTTGTTGACGAGCAGGATCACCGGGAGCTTCGCGGCGAGCGCCTTGCGGAGCACGAAGCGGGTCTGGGGCAGCGGACCCTCTGATGCGTCGACGAGGAGCACGACGCCGTCGACCATGGAGAGGCCGCGCTCGACCTCACCACCGAAGTCGGCGTGACCCGGGGTGTCGATGACGTTGATCGTGATGGGGCCGTCCGCGCCGAACTCGGTCGCGTGCTTGCCGTTGTAGAGCACCGACGTGTTCTTCGCGAGGATCGTGATGCCCTTCTCGCGCTCGAGGTCGTTCGAGTCCATCATGCGGTCTTCGCCCTCGAAGTGGGCGTCGAACGAGTTGGTCTGCGTGAGCATCGCGTCGACGAGGGTGGTCTTGCCGTGGTCGACGTGTGCCACGATGGCGACGTTGCGCAGGTCGGACCGGGTGGCGAGCGCCATACAGGACATCCTTTGGTGTTCGGAAGAAGATCGGGCGGCCGACTGTGGCGCTCGCGCCGCGGTGGCACTGCCCGGAGGTGGGCAGAACGCCCGACACGCCAGTCTACCGGTAGTTCGCAACCGAGAGGAGTACCCCCGATGAGCCGTCGGCGAACGTGGATCGAGATCACGATCGTGCTGATGCTCTCGCTCGGCGGCAGCGCGCTGTACTCGGTGCTGCAGATCATCGACGACCTGTCGCAGACGACGCCGCTCGGGCAGCAGTCCACGGCGCTCAACACCTCGACCACGACCGTGCAGTACGTCGACCTCGCCCGGCAGCTCGTGGGCATCGCGGTCGACCTCGCGCCGGTCGCGCTCGTCTGCTTCCTGCTCTGGAGCACCACCCGCCCGCACCTCGGTCGACTCGGCATCGACCGGTTCCGCGTGCGGCCCGACCTCGGTGGCGCGGCGCTCATCGCCCTCGGCATCGGGATCCCCGGGCTCGCGCTGTACTTCACCGGGCGGGCGCTCGGGTTCACCGTGAACGTGAACCCGGCGGCGCTCGACTCGTACTGGTGGACGATCCCCGTGCTGCTGCTCTCGGCGATCCGCTCCGGGCTGCAGGAGGAGGTGATCGTCGTCGGGTACCTCTACGAACGGCTGGGCGGCCTCGGGTGGGGGCGCTGGCAGGTCATCCTGTCCACCGCGGTCCTGCGCGGGAGCTACCACCTCTACCAGGGGTTCGGCGCGTTCGTCGGGAACGCCGTGATGGGCATCGTGTTCGGCTGGATCTACACGAGGTGGGGCCGGCTCCTCCCCCTCGTCATCACGCACTGCCTGCTCGACGCCGCGGTGTTCGTCGGGTACCCGTGGGTCGCGCACGCGTTCCCGCAGCTCTTCCGCTGACGCTGGTCGCCCGCGGCACGGCCGGCGACCGGTCCCGGGCGTCCGCCGCGCCGACCGCGCGGCATCCCCCGTTCGGGCGTCGGCGATGCGGCGGACCCGTCCGACCCCAGCCCGGCGGACCCACAGCGAACCCACAGCGCGGCGCCGCACCGGACCGTGGTCCCGCACCTACCGTGGCCGCATGAGCATCCCCGAGGTCGGCGATCCCGCACCCGGATTCACCCTGCCCGGCATGATCGTGCGCGGCGGCACCCGCACCGACGACGAGTACGCCCTGTCCGCCGAGATCGGCCGGACGCTCGTGCTCGCCTTCTACCCGGGCGACGCCACCCCGGTCTGCACGGCACAGCTCTGCAGCTACCAAGAGGAACTCGACGACTTCGGCGACCTCGGCGCCGTGGTGTGGGGCGTCAGCCCGCAGGCGCTCGACTCGCACGAGGCGTTCGCCCGCGGGTCCTCGCTCACCTTCCCCCTGCTGAGCGACACCGCGGGGGACGTCATCCGCGCGTACGGCGTGCAGGCACCGGGGATCGGGCTCCGGCGGTCCGTGTTCGTGATCGGGCCGGACGGCGTGGTCCGCTGGCGGCACGTGGGGCTCGTCGGGCTCCGGTTCCCCAAGGCGGACGCGATCCGGGCGCAGATCGAGCTCCTCGTGGCGTGACACGGCGTGTCGGTCCCCCGAAGATGCGACGGTCTGGGGTATTGACACCCGAACGGGGGCCGAGGACGATTGACGCCACGAGAGGTCCACACAGGATCTGCCTCCCCGGGGAATCGGGTCGTCCGGAGATACGCGCTGGTGTGTCACACCCGCTCCCCGGGCGTTCCCGGGGAGGCATCTCGTAACCTCTTGGCTCCCCGGGCGTTGCGTGTCACCAAGGGTCGGCATCTCGTAACCTCTTGGCTCCCCGGGCGTTGCGTGTCACCAAGGGTCGGCATCTCGTGACCTCTTCGCTTGTAACCTCTTCGGCGTGACCACGATCCTCGCCCCCGGCATGCGTCTGCTCGCCGTCGTCCTGTGGGTCGCGGCCGCCGCGCTCGTCCCCCTCGCCCTCCTGAGCGGCGGCACCGCCTGGCTCGCCCCGGTCCCGAGCATCTGCATCGCCTTCATCGCGTGGGCGGTCCTCTGGCGCCCGCGCTTCGAGCTGACCGACGAGCACCTCCGCATCGTCGACGTCCGCCGCACCAGCACCTACACCTGGCGCCGCGTCACCGAGGTCCGCACCAAGTACGGCATCGAGATCGTCACGAGCGAGGGCGTCCGCCGCACGTGGCTCGCCACCCGCAGGTCGGCCCGGCTCGCCGCCGTGGTCGACGGTCGTCCAGGAGGCGCGGATCGCCTCGACGTCGACGCTGCGGCCGAGCGCATCCGGGCGTTCGTGCCCGAGCCGCCCGCGCAGGACGGCCCGCCGCCGGCGACCGTGACGGCTGCGCCGATCACGCACCGTGTGCACGGGTGGACGATCCTCGCGATCGTGGTGCTCTCGTTCGTCGCGACCCTGGCGGCCGCGCAGCTCTGACCGCCGCGATCCCTCCGACGAAGAACGACATCCCCGACGTCGTGCGACGTCGGGGATGTCGTTTCCGTTCTCCAGCGGTGCGGACTACTCCTTGTAGCCCACGTCCTGCCACTTCACGGAGGACTGCTGGAACTGCGCCGGACCGTAGTTCACGAGGTCCTTGCGCACGCCCCAGGCGTAGGGCTCCGGGAACAGCGGGATCGTGCCCGCGACCTTGACGATCTTCTTGTCGATCGCGTCCGCGTCCTCGATGCGCTTGTCGGCGTCGAGTTCGGCGTTCGCCTTGTCCCAGGCAGCACCGAGCGAGTCGTCGGTCACGCCCGTGTAGTTCTGCCCCGCGTCGGCCGGGTAGTAGATCGACTTCAGCGACGACACCGGGAACGGCGTGCCCTGCCAGGCGAAGTACGTGGCGTCGAAGTCACGGCCGTCGGTGGTGACGTACTTCGTGAAGAAGTCGTCGGTCGGGACGGTGTCGATGGTCACCTTGAAGCCGGCGAGCTTCGTCTGCTGCTGCACGAGCTGCGCGACGTTCGCCGAGTTCTGGTTGTCCGACGGGATGACGAAGCGGACGTCGAGCGTCTTGCCGCCCTTGGTCGCGTAGCCGTCCGAGCCGATCGTGTAGCCGGCGTCCTCGAGCTTCTTCTTCGCCTTGTCGGTGCTGTAGCCGTAGACCGAGGAGACGTTGTCCTGGTAGCCCTTCTGGCCGGGCAGGTAGACGAGGTTGTTGAGGACCTGCACCGGGCTCTTCACCGGCGAGAGGATCGCCTGCGCGACGACCTGGCGGTTGATCGCCTGGGCGAACGCCTGGCGGACCTCCTGGTCCTTGAAGACGTCCGACGTGCCGTTCAGGGTGATCTGACGCTGGGTCGTGCCGAGCGAGCGCTCGATCTTCGAGTCCGAGCGGCTGTTCGCGGTCTTGAAGTTGTCCGCGCTGCCGTTCAGGTTGAAGGCGTCGAACTCCTTGTTCGCGTAGGCCTGGGCGACACCGTCGCGGGACACGGTCTTGAAGACGATCGTGTCGAGCTTCGGCGCGTCACCCCACCACTTCGAGTTCTTCTCGAAGGTCACGACGCCGCCGTTGGCGTCGAAGGTCTTGAGGATGTACGGGCCGGCGGAGACGTACGTCTTGCCGTCCGCGGCGAACGGACCCTTCGCCCACGAGTTGTTGAAGTGGTCGGGGGTGTCCACGGCCCAGTAGGGGTAGATCGCGGTGAAGACGCTCGGCCAGTCGGCGTTCGTCTTCGAGAACGTCACGATGACGTCGCGCTCGTCCGAACCCTGCGTGACGGAGTCGACGTCTTCCCAGACGTTGGTGGCGAGCGGGGCGAAGGCCTTGTTCGTGCCGTTCAGCGCCTTCCAGTTCGCCTCGACGTCCTTCTCGGTGATCGGGGTGCCGTCGGACCAGACCGCCTTGGGGTTGATCTTGATCTCGACGGTCTGGGGCGAGTCCTTCGTCAGCTCGATCGAGTCGACGTAGTCCTTGTTCGCCTCCCACTCGCCGTTGGCCTTGAACTGGATGAACCCGGGCAGGTAGGTGCCCGCGATCGTGTTGTCGTCGACCGTCCCGGAGTCGAGGTTCGACAGCTGCCAGTTCGCCGGTGCGGAGTCGATCGGCAGGGTGAGCGAGCCGCCGTCCTTGATCGTGTCGCGGTCGGCGACCGTCCAACCCGTCGACTTCAGCGACGACGTGGCGACGGCCGAGCTGCTCTGTCCGGCGGACCCGCCGCCGGAGCAGCCCGCGAGCACGAGTGCCGCGGCGGCTGCTGTGGCGAGCACGGCCGTCGTCTTGATCCTCATTCGCATGGCGAGGATTCCCTTTCGTTGTGGTTCGCGCCGGAGCGCCGGGACGCGACGGCCCCCGCCGCCACGCCTGTTGGTTGAGAACCCTAGTCACATCCGAAGGTCGCACAAGGGCTGCTGTACCGAATCGAAACATGCTCGTAACGAATGTTGCATAGCGTCAACAGGGATCACCCACCCCGGCTCGGAAGCGGCTAGCCTGTCGCCACCGAACAACGCCGTCCGGACGGACGGCCGCACCCCACTGAGGTCCCAGTACATGCTTGCTTTCCTCGCGAAGCGGATCGTCAACTACGTGATCCTGACGATCGTCGCGACGACGCTCGGCTACATCCTCGCCAGCGCGACGCTCAACCCGACGTCCCGGTACCTCGGCAAGAACCCGCCGGTCCCGCAGAGTTCGATCGACGCCGCGCTCCAGAAGCTCGGCGCCGACCCGAACACCCCGCTCCTGGTCCGCACGTGGAACTGGTGGGTGAACCTGGTCACGCACGGCTCGCTCGGCATCAGCGCCCGCGGCACCGAGGTCACGGCCGACATCGTCGCCCGCTCCGGCACGAGCCTGCGGCTGCTGGTGATCGGCACCCTGCTCGGTGCGATCCTCGGCGTCCTGCTCGGCGTCTGGAACGCCGTCAAGCAGTACAAGACGTCCGACCAGGTGTCGACCTACCTGTCGTTCGCGGTGCTCGCGACGCCCCCCTTCGTCATCGCGGTGGTGCTGATGATCCTCGCGACGACCCTCAACGGGGCGGTCGGGACGCAGCTGATCTCGTTCACCGGTGAGTACACCCCGGGGGTGACCGGGTTCTTCCCGGTGCTCGGCGACCGGCTGGTGCACCTGCTCTTACCGACGATCTCGCTGACGGTCGGCGCCGTCGCCTCGTACTCGCGCTACCAGCGCTCGGCGATGCTCGACGTGCTGTCGAACGACTTCATCCGGACGGCGCGCTCGAAGGGCCGGACGCGCGGATCGGCCATCATGCGCCACGGTGTCCGCGTCGCCCTCATCCCGATGTCGACGTTCTTCGCGTACTCGTTCGGCCTCATCCTGACCGGTGCGAGCATCACCGAACTGGTCTTCAGCTGGCACGGCATGGGCGAGTACTTCGTCCAGAGCATCAGCAACAACGACATCAACGCGGCAGCGGGCACGATCCTCTTCACGGCGATCCTCGTGCTCATCGCAGGCACCCTCGCGGACCTGCTCTACGCCGCGCTCGACCCGCGAGTGAGGGTGTGACCCGTGTCTGTTCTCGACCCCACGACCACGACCACCGCCGGCGACCCCGGTGACGGCAACGCCGGGCAGCCGGCGCACGTCGTCGAGGTGAAGGGTGGCCGCACCCCGCTCTGGCGCAAGGTGCTCGGCACCTGGCGTGCCCGCATCGGTGGCGGTGCACTCCTCCTCATCCTGCTCTGGGCCTTCGTCGGTCCGTACCTGTACCACTGGAACGCCGTCGACTCCGACGGGCTCGCCTTCGGCATGCCGCCGAGCGCCTCGCACTGGTTCGGCACGAACGACATCGGCCAGGACATCTACGCCCAGACCCTGGTGGGCCTGCAGAAGTCCCTGCTCATCGGGCTCATCGCCGGTCCCGCCGCGACCCTCATCGCGGGCATCGTCGGTGCGATCGCCGGGTACTTCGGCGGGTTCGTCGACCGGGCGCTCGTGTGGGGCATCGACCTGCTCCTGGTCATCCCGTCGTTCTACGCGCTCGTGCTCCTCAGCCCGCTGTTCAAGAACCTCAGCTGGCTGGCGCTCATCGTCGGCCTGGCGATCTTCGGGTGGATGATCATGGCCCGCGTGATCCGCGGACAGACGATGTCCCTCCGGGAGCGCGACTACGTCAAGGCCGCACGGTTCATGGGCGTCCCGTCGTTCACGATCATCCGGCGGCACATCCTGCCGAACGTGGCCTCGCTGCTCATCATCGACGCCACGCTCGGCGTCGGCGCGATGATCCTCTCCGAGAGCGCCCTGAGCTTCTTCGGCTTCGGCATCCAGGTGCCGGACGTGTCGCTCGGCACCCTGCTCGCCGCCGGCAGCCAGTCCGCGGTCACCCGACCGTGGCTGTTCGTCCTGCCGGCTGCGACGCTCGTCGCCACGGTCCTCTCCACCAGCCTGCTCGGCGACGCCCTGCGCGACGCCATCGACCCCACCTCGGGAGCCAACCGTGACTGAGCCGCTGCTCACCGTCTCCGACCTCGCCGTCACGTTCGACCCGGGCTCCAAGCCCGTGTACGCCGTACGCGGCGTGGACTACTCCGTCAACCAGGGCGAGTTCCTCGGCATCGTCGGCGAGTCCGGATCGGGCAAGTCGGTGTCCTCGATGGCCGTGATGGGTCTGCTGCCGTCGTCGGCCAAGGTCGAGGGCAGCATCCGGTTCGACGGCCGCGAGCTGCTCGGCCTGAACGACCGCGAGATGTCGAAGCTCCGTGGCGGCGACATCGCGATGGTCTTCCAGGACCCGCTCTCCGCCCTGACGCCCGTGTACACGATCGGCCAGCAGATCGTCGAGGGGCTGCGGCTGCACGACCGGAACCTCACCGCGCACGCCGCCCGGGCCCGTGCCGAGGAACTCCTGCGCGTCGTCGGCATCCCGAACCCCTCGCGGCGGCTCGACGCCTTCCCGCACGAGTTCTCCGGCGGCATGCGGCAGCGCGCCATGATCGCGATCGCCATCGCCAACGACCCGAAGCTGATCATCGCCGACGAGCCGACCACGGCGCTCGACGTGACGATCCAGGCACAGATCCTCGACGTGCTGCAGACCGCCAAGGACATGACCGGTGCCGCCGTCGTCCTCATCACGCACGACCTCGGCGTCGTCGCGGGCAACGCGGACCGGGTCGCCGTGATGTACGCCGGCCGGATCGTCGAGACGGCACCGGTCGAACCCCTCTTCCGCGAGCCGGTCATGCCGTACACGATCGGCCTGCTCCGCTCGATGCCGAACATGGCCTCGGCACGCTCGGAGCGCCTCGTCCCGCTCGACGGCCGTCCGCCGCTGCTCACCCAGAAGCCGACCGGCTGCCCGTTCGCCGACCGCTGCCCCGCGGTCCTCGACGCCTGCCGTGAGGGCGAGCCGGCCCTGATCGCCCCGTCGGTGGCACCGAGCGACGACAACCCGGTCCTGACCGGTGCGACGCCGACCATCACGAACGGCGCCTTCGACGACGAGCACACCGCCGCGTGCATCCGCCGCGACGAGATCGCCGCCGGCACGCTCGCCCGCTCCGAGATCTTCCCGCGCCCCGAGGACGTCCCCGAGTCCGAGATCGACCACGGCGACGACGTGGTGCTGCAGCTCGACGACGTCGTGAAGACCTTCCCGCTGACGAAGGGCGCCCTGTTCCGCCGGCGCATCGGCGAGGTGCACGCGGTCGACGGGATCTCCCTCACGCTGAAGCGCGGTCAGGTCCTCGGGCTCGTCGGCGAGTCCGGCTGCGGCAAGACCACGACGATCATGGAGATCCTCGAGCTCGCCGGCGCGCAGCAGGGCACCATCACGGTGAACGGCGTCGACACCGGCACCCTGTCCAAGTCCGACCGCCGTGCGCTCCGGAGCGACATCCAGGTCGTCTTCCAGGACCCGATGGCCTCCATCGACCCCCGTCTCGACATCGGGTCCGTGATCGGCGAGCCGCTCACGGTGCAGGGCGTGCCGAAGGACGAGATCCGCCGACGCGTGCGGGACTCGCTCGAGCTCGTCGGTCTCGAGCCGAGCTACATCGACCGGTACCCCCACGAGTTCTCCGGCGGCCAGCGACAGCGCATCGGCATCGCCCGCGCGCTCATCGTCGAGCCGAAGATCCTCGTGCTCGACGAGCCGGTGTCGGCGCTGGACGTGTCCGTGCAGGCCGGTGTCATCAACCTGCTCGAAGACCTCAAGCACCGCCTGGGCCTGTCCTACCTGTTCGTCGCGCACGACCTCTCGGTCGTCCGGCACATCGCCGACGACGTCGCGGTGATGTACCTCGGCCGGATCGTCGAGTACGGCGACGGCGACCGCGTGTTCGACGACCCGCAGCACCCCTACACCAGGGCCCTGCTGTCCGCGGTCCCGGTGCCGGACCCGTTCGCCGAGGCCGCCCGCGGACGCATCCTGCTCGACGGCGACCTCCCCTCCCCCACGGAACGGATCGACGGGTGCCGGTTCCGCACCCGTTGCCCGCTGTACCAGCTCCTCGACGAGGACCGGCAGCAGCAGTGCCGTTCGGTGGACCCGCGCCTGCAGGACGTGCACGGACGCGGCGTGGCCTGCATCCAGACCGACCAGAACCACCTGCTCACCGAGCGGGTGTCGGCGACGGTGTGACCGACTGACGTTCCGTGTGACGGACGGGAGGCGCGGTGCCAGCTGGCACCGCGCCTCCCGTCCGTCCGTCCGTCCGTCCGTCTGGTGGGGACGTCTCAGACGACGATCGCGACGACGCAGAGGGCGAACACGGCGATGCCGGACGCGACGGCCGGCACGTCCCAGCCCCGGACGACGGGGGCGTCGGCCGTGCGCCCGTGCCGTTCCGACCAGCGGTCGCGGACCGCGACGAACTCGTCCGGCTGCCGCAGCACGCGGGGCTCCCCCCGTCGGGTCGGCTTCGGCCGCGGCAGCGACGGTCCACCCCAGCAGGTGAGCCGGCGGCCGTCGGCGAGGTCGAGCACGATCTGCCAGCGCATCCGGACGTCCTCGACGGCGCCCCACGGGACCGCCGTGGACCGGAGCGGGTTCACCACCGTGATCGCGTCGTCGGTGATCCGTACGTGCGGGCGGAAGGTGAGTACCCAGAGCACCCAGACGAGCGCGGCGAGGGGGCCGACGGCGTGCAGGACGACGTCCCAGCTCCCCCGCACCGCGGCGTCGCCGAGCATGAACAGCGCCAGGAACGCGACGAGGCCGGACGCGACCGCGCCTCCGCGGCCTGCGCGGAGGACGACGGTGCGTCCGGCCTCGTTCGTGTCCAGCGGGATCAGCGTCCGAACTCGAACCCGGCGCCGGGGATGGCGTCCAGCAGGTCCTTCGTGTACTGCTCACGCGGGTTGGCGAAGACCTCGTCGGTGGTCGCCTTCTCGACGATCTGTCCCTTGCGCATGACGCAGACGTTGTCCGCCACGAGGCGGACGACGGCCAGGTCGTGCGTGATGAACAGGTAGGTCAGGCCCAGCTCGGACTGCAGCTCGGTGAGCAGGTCGAGGATCTGGCCCTGCACGAGCACGTCGAGCGCGGAGACCGCCTCGTCGAGCACGATGACCTCGGGCTTGAGCGCGAGGGCCCGCGCCACGGCGATGCGCTGCCGCTGTCCGCCCGAGAGCTCGTTCGGGTAGCGGTTGACCATCGACTTCGGCAGCGCGACCTGGTCGAGCAGTTCGAGCACGCGGGCCCGGCGGGACGCCTTGTCGCCCACCTTGTGCGTGTGCAGCGGCTCGGCGATCGTGTTCCCGACGTTGTACATCGGGTCCAGCGAGCCGTACGGGTCCTGGAAGACCGGCTGCACGCGGCGGCGGAAGTCGAAGAGGTCCTTGCCCTTCAGCGCGCCGATGTCGATGCCGTCGAACTGGACCGTGCCGCTCGTGATGGCCTCGAGCTGCAGGACGAGCTTCGCGACGGTCGACTTGCCCGAACCGGACTCGCCGACGAGCGCCGTGGTGGTGCCCTTCGGGATCGAGAACGAGACGTCGTCGACGGCCTTCAGCTCGCGGGAGGCGAGGTTCTTGCCGCGCAGCTTGTAGACCTTCTCGAGGTTCTTCACCACGATGAGGTCCTTCGCCGGTGCCTGCTCGCGCTCCTGGGCGCGGGCGAGGAGCTCGGCGTCGTCGCTGCCGACGTCCGCGATGTCCACGCGCTGGTGCTGCACCTTGGACTGGATGCGACGGCTCGCGAGCGACGGTGCCGCGGCGACGAGGCGCTGCGTGTACGGGTGCCGCGGGTTCGCCAGGATCTCCTTCGAGGGCCCGGCCTCGACGACCTGGCCCTTGTACATCACGACGAGCTTCTCGGCGCGCTCGGCAGCGAGGCCGAGGTCGTGCGTGATGAACAGGACGGAGGTGCCGAAGTCGCGGGTGAGGGTCTCGAGGTGGTCGAGGATCACGCGCTGCACGGTGACGTCGAGCGCACTCGTCGGCTCGTCGGCGATGAGCAGCTTCGGGCGGCTCGACAGACCGATGCCGATGAGCACGCGCTGCCGCATGCCGCCGGAGAACTCGTGCGGGTACTGCTTCAGGCGGGTCGACGCGTCGCCGAGGCCGGCCTCCTGCAGGACCTCGACCGCACGGGCACGGATGGCGTGCTTGCCGGTCGCGATGCCGTTGGCCTTGATGGCCTCTTCGACCTGGAAGCCGATCGACCACAGCGGGTTGAGGTTCGACATCGGGTCCTGCGGGACGTAGCCGATCTCCTTCCCGCGGATCTCCGACATCTCCTTGTCGCTCAGGCCGACGAGCTCGCGCCCGTTGAACTTGATCGACCCGCCGGTGACCTGGCCGGTCCCGGGCAGGAGCTTGATGATCGACTGGGCGCTCGTCGACTTGCCGGAGCCGGACTCGCCGACGATCGCGAGCCGCTCACCCTGCTCGAGGGTGAAGCTGGCGCCGCGGACCGCCTGGACGAAGCCGTTCTGCGTCTTGAAGCCGACCTCGAGGTCGGTGATCTCGAGCAGGGGCGCGCCGGAGCCGCCGGTACGGCTGGCGTTCGGCTGGGTCAGTGTCTCGCTCATCGGCGGGCCCTCGCCTTCGGGTCGAGTGCGTCGCGGACCACGTCACCGAGGAGGAGGAACGCGAGCACGGTGATGGACAGGGCGGCGGACGGCCAGAAGATGGTCGACGGCGCGGTGCGGATCGACGCCTGGGCGTTGCCGATGTCGACACCCCAGCTGAGCGCCGACTGCGGCAGTCCGATACCGAGGAAGGACAGCGTGGCCTCGGCGACGATGAACGTACCGAGGGACACCGTCGCGACGACGATGACCGGTGCGAGCGAGTTCGGGACGACGTGGCGGACCAGCGTGGTGAAGCGGCTGACACCGAGCGCGGCCGAGGCCGTGACGTAGTCGGACTGCTTCGCGCTGAGCACGGCGCCGCGCATGATGCGGGCGATCTGCGGCCACGCGAACACGGCCAGCACCAGCGACACCGTCAGGGCGTTCCGCGCGGGGATCACGGACATGATCACGATCGCGCCGAGGACCGTCGGGATCGAGAAGAAGATGTCACCGATGCGGGACACGATCGTGTCGAGCCACCCGCCGAAGAAGCCGGCGAGGGCACCGATCACGATGCCGACGATCGACACGAGGACGGTCGCGACGACACCGACGATGAGCGAGTTGCGCGTGCCCCAGATGGTGCGGGCGTAGACGTCGTTGCCCTGGCGGTTGAAGCCCAGGATGTGGCCGGCCTCGGGTCCCTCGTTGCTCTTCGCCAGGTCCGCCGCACGCGGGTCGACGTGGGCGAAGAGCCCCGGGAAGAGCGCCACGAGGACGATCAGCAGGATGAGGACCGACGACACCCAGAACATCGGACGGGTCCGCATCGAGTCCCAGGCGTCGCTCCAGGTCGAACGGGTCTTCTCGTCCTCGTTGACCTGGTCGACCGCCTGGAGCGGGGTCTCCTCGAGCGGGGCGACGTAGTGCGTCGCCGAGCGGGGTGCGGCGTTACTTGGCATAGCGGATCCTCGGGTCCAGGACGGCGTAGAGCAGGTCGACCAGGAGGTTGGCGAGCATGAAGATGATGACCATCACGGCGACGAACGACACGACGGTCGGACCCTCGCCGAGCTTGACGGCCTGGAACACCGTGCCACCCACACCGTGGATGTTGAAGATGCCCTCGGTGACGACCGCGCCGACCATCAGGTTGCCGATGTCGACACCCAGGTAGGTCACCACGGGGATGAGCGAGTTGCGGAAGATGTGCACACCCACCACGCGACGGCGCGGGAGCCCCTTCGCGGTCGCGGTGCGGACGAAGTCGGCCGACACGTTCTCGGCGACGCTCGCGCGGGTGAGGCGGACGATGTACGCGAACGACACCGACGCCAGCACGATCGCGGGCAGGACGAGCTCGGACCACGGCGCCTGACCCGACACCGTGACCCGGAACAGGCCGAGGTTGATGCCGAGGACGTACTGCAGCAGGAAGCCGACCACGAACGTCGGGACCGAGATGAGCAGGAGGCTCACGACCAGGGCGGTCGCGTCGAAGAGCTTGCCCTTGCGGAGACCGGCGATGACACCGACGACGATGCCGGCGATCGACTCGAACAGCAGGGCGAGGATCGCGAGGCGAGCCGTGATCGGGAAGGCCTGCGCGAGCTGCGAGCTCACGGGCAGACCCGAGTAGGTCAGCCCGAGGTCACCGCGGAACACGCCGCCGATCCAGAGCAGGTACTGGATGATGAACGGCTTGTCGAGGTTGTACTGCTGGCGCAGCTGCTCGATGACCTGCGGCGACGGCTGACGGTCACCGAACAGGGCGGCGATCGGGTCACCCGGCAGGGAGAACACCATGAAGTAGATGAGGAACGTGGCCCCGAAGAACACGGGGATGAGTTGCAGGAGGCGCTTGCCGAGGTACCAGGCCATCAGATCCCTGCCTGGTTCGGGACGCGCATGTCGTTCAGGTTCATGTCGTGAGGGGTGGACGGTCCGCGGGTCGGCACGGGAGTCCGGTGCGGGCGGCGGCGCCCGCTGTGGTGGGGGAAGGTGTTGCCGCCGAGGTACGGGGGCTCGGGAGCCTGGTGGGCTCCCGAACCCCCGTCCGGTGGTCGCGGAGCAGGATACCCGTCCGCGATGTGTCTCACGAGGAGACTGAGGTTACTTCTTGACCTCGACGTCGTAGTACAGCGGCACCGAGTTCCAGCCGAACTTCACGTTCGACACGGTGTCCGCGTTCCACACGCCGGTGACGTTGGAGTACCACAGCGGGATCTCCGGGAGGTCCTTGAACAGGAGCTCCTGCGCCTGGTCGAAGAACTTGTTGCCCTCTTCGACGGTCGCGGCCGAACGGCCCTTCTGGAGGAGCTCGTTGTACTCGGCCGAGTCGTAGCGCGAGTAGTTGCTCGACGAGCCGTCACCCATGGTCGGGCCGAGGAAGTTGTACAGCGACGGGTAGTCCGCCTGCCAACCGGTACGGCTGCCGCCCGTGAGCTTGTCGTCCGTCTGGACCGCGAGGGCCTCGGCGAACGTCGGGTACGCCTTGCCCTCGGCCTTGATGCCGAGCGTGCTCGAGATCGAGTTCGTGACCGCGGTCACCCACGCCTCGTGTCCGCCGTCGGCGTTGTACGAGATGGTGAGGGTGTCGTTGTACTTCGAGATCTTGTCGGCCTCGGCCCACAGCTCCTTGGCCTTCGACTTGTCGTAGGTCAGGACGTCCGAACCGTCGAGGTCGTCGTTCCAGCCGGCGATCACCGGGGAGGTGAAGTCCTTGGCCGGGGTGCGGGTGCCGTCGAAGATCTTGTCGGTGATCTGCTTGCGGTTGATCGCCATCGAGATCGCCTCGCGGCGGAGCTTGCCCTCTTCACCCTTCCAGTGGTCGAGGTAGTAGGGCAGGTAGATCGCCTGGAAGATCGCGGCGGCCTGGTTGACGTTCGAGTCCGGGAAGTCGGACTTGTAGGTCGCGAAGGCGCTGTCCGGCACGGCGTCGAGGACGTCGAGGTTGCCGCCCTGCGCGTCGGAGTACGCGGTGTCCTGCGAGGTGTAGAACGTGACCGTCAGGCCACCGTTCTTCGGCTTGCGCTTGCCCTCGTAGTCCTTGTTGGTGACGAGCTTGATCGACTGGTTGTGCGTCCACGCACCCTTGCCGTCGAGCTTGTACGGGCCGTTGCCGATCGGGTTCTCACCGAAGGCCTTGGTGTCCTTGTAGAACTCCGAGGGCAGCGGCACGAACGCCGAGTAGCCGAGCGACAGCGGGAAGTCCGACTGCGCCGACTTGAGCGTCACGGTGAACTCGTCGTCGCTGACGACCTTGAGGCCGGTGAGCTCGGAGTCCTTCGTGGCGTCGTAGCCCTCGATGTTCTCGAAGAAGTAGCTCGCGCCCTGCTTGTTCGAGAACTGGGCGGCCCAGTTCCACGCCTTGGTGAACGACTCGGCCGTGACCTTCTCGCCGTTGGTGAAGGTGTAGTCCGTGTTGAGCTTGATGTCGAACGTCTTCGAGTCATCGGTGTCGATGCTCTTCGCGACCTCGTTCACCGGCTTGCCCTTGGCGTCGTAGGACACCAGGCCTTCGAAGATCGAGTCGATGATCTTGCCGCCGCCGACCTCGGTGGTGTTCGAGGGGATGAGCGGGTTCTGGGGCTCGTTGCCGTTGGTGGTGACGATGCCGGACGCGTTCGTCGAGCCCGCCTTGTCACCTCCACTGCTGCTGTTGCTGGAGCAGCCGGCCAGGGCGATTGCTGTGGCCCCGAGCACGGCGAGGGCTGCGAGCCCAGCGCGCTTCTTGATCAAGATTCCTCCTGGTGCATGGGACGCGGCGGGCGCACGGGTGCCTGCTCGCCACGTTTGACCTTTGCACTGTAGGCAGTGTGGGGAGTGCTCACCAAGCCCAGGGGAGATCGGTTACAAATCGGAAACCAAGTTGCACGATCCTTGCGAGAGGATGCAAGATTCGGGCGGATCACGGACGCCGGGGCGAGATTGTTGCAACCGCATCGAGATGCTTGCGTCCGTGCACAACTCTGTGCAAGCCGATTGCCTGGCTGCGCACAGCAGTGTGCCCCGCCCGGGACACCGGACGGGGCACACGTTACGCGAGCTCGGGATCAGGCGAACGCCTCGACCGGCGGGCAGGCGCACACGAGGTTGCGGTCGCCGTACGCCTGGTCGATCCGGCGCACCGGCGGCCAGTACTTCCGGGCGCTGATGCCCGGCAGCGGATAGACCGCCTGCTCGCGGGTGTAGGCGTGCGTCCACTCCCCCGAGATCACCGACGACGCGGTGTGCGGGGCGTGCACGAGCGGGTTGTCGTCCGCTGGCCACTCCCCGCGCTCGACCGCCGAGGCCTCGGCACGGATGGCGAGCATCGCGTCGACGAAGCGGTCGAGCTCGGCGAGGTCCTCGCTCTCGGTCGGCTCGACCATGAGCGTGCCCGCGACCGGGAACGACATCGTCGGGGCGTGGAACCCGTAGTCGACCAGGCGCTTCGCGACGTCGTCCACCGTGATGCCCGTCGTGTCCCGGAGCGGGCGGAGGTCGAGGATGCACTCGTGCGCGACGAGACCCGACTCCCCCGTGTAGAGCACCGGGAACGCGTCGCGCAGGCGTGCGGCGATGTAGTTCGCCCCGAGCACCGCGGCCTCGGTCGCACGGGTGAGCCCCTCGAGCCCCATCATCCGGACGTACGTCCACGTGATCGGCAGGATGCTCGGGCTGCCGTACGGCGCTGCACTGACCGGGCCACCGGCGTGCGCGTCGCGGTCGGAACCCTCGGCGCGCACGGAGCCGGTGCGACGGTCGGCGTCCTGCGCGAACGGGTGGCCCGGCAGGAACGGTGCGAGGTGCGACTTCGCCGCGACCGGCCCGACCCCGGGCCCGCCGCCGCCGTGCGGGATGCAGAACGTCTTGTGCAGGTTGAGGTGCGAGACGTCCCCGCCGAAGTCGCCGAACCGGGCGTGGCCGAGCAGGGCGTTGAGGTTTGCGCCGTCGACGTAGACCTGGCCACCGGCGTCGTGCACGGCGGCGCAGATCTCGCGGATGTCGTGCTCGTAGACGCCGTGCGTGGACGGGTACGTGATCATGAGCGCGGCGAGCTGGTCGCCGTGCTGCTCGGTCTTCGCGCGGAGGTCGTCGAGGTCGACGTTGCCGTTCTCGTCGCAGGCGACCACGACGACCTGCATGCCGGCGAGGACGGCCGACGCGGCGTTCGTGCCGTGCGCGCTCGACGGGATGAGGCAGACGGTGCGGGACTCGTCGCCGCGGGACCGGTGGTACCCGCGGATCGCCAGGAGTCCGGCGAGTTCGCCCTGACTGCCCGCGTTCGGCTGCAGGGAGACCGTGTCGTACCCCGTGACCTCGGCCAGCCAGGACTCGAGGTCGCCGATCATGTCGAGGTAGCCCTCGACGTCGTCGCGCGGCGCGAACGGGTGGATGTTCGCGAACTCCGGCCACGTCACGGCCGCCATCTCGGTCGCCGCGTTGAGCTTCATCGTGCAGCTGCCGAGCGGGATCATGCCGCGGTCGAGCGCGTAGTCCTTGTCGGCGAGGTGCTTGAGGTACCGCATCATGCGGGTCTCGCTGCGGTGGGCGCTGAAGACCGGGTGCGTCAGGTACTCGCTGCTCCGCAGCAGGTCGGACGGGAGGCGCGTGGCCACGTCCCGCACGGCGGTCTCCGTCGCCGGGACGGTCGCGTCGACCGCGCCGAACACGACGGCGAGGGCCGTCACGTCCTCGGGCGTCGTCGTCTCGTCGACGGACAGCTGGAAGGTGTCGGCGTCGACGAGGTGCAGCAGGCGGTCCGCGTCACGGGCCGCGGCGACGAGTGCCTCGGCGCGTCCGGGGGCGCGGAGGGTGAGCGTGTCGAAGAACGCGTCGTGCACGACCTCGAGCCCGGCGTCACGGGCGGCCCCGGCGAGCGCCGATGTCGTCCGGGCGACGCGGTCCGCGATGAAGCGGAGCCCCTCGGGACCGTGGTACACGGCGTACATCGAGGCCATCACGGCGAGCAGGACCTGCGCGGTGCAGATGTTGCTCGTCGCCTTCTCGCGGCGGATGTGCTGCTCGCGGGTCTGCAGGCTGAGGCGGTAGGCCATCTGCCCGTCGGCGTCGAAGGACACCCCGACGAGACGGCCGGGCAGCTGGCGCTCGAGGCCGGCACGGACGGCGAGGTACCCGGCGTGCGGGCCGCCGAAGCCGAGCGGGACGCCGAAGCGCTGGCTCGTGCCCACGGCGACGTCGGCGCCGAGGTCGCCGGGGCTGGCGAGGAGCGTCATCGCGAGGAGGTCCGCCGCGACGACCGCGATGCCCCCACCGGCGTGCACGCGCTCGATGACCGACGACGGGTCGACGATCCGACCGGAGGCTCCGGGGTACTGCACGATGACGCCGAAGGCGCCGTCGAGCTGCTCGTCGGTCGGTCCGGCCACGGCGTCGAACCCGCGCAGGGCGATGCCGACGGCCTCGGCCCGGTGGTCGAGCAGCGCACGGGTCTGCGGCAGCAGGTCGGCGTCGACGAGGAACGCGTCGCCCGTGACCTTGGACGCCCGGCGGGCGAGGAGCATGCCCTCGACCACGGCCGTGCCCTCGTCGAGCATCGAGGCGCCGGCGGTCGCCATGCCCGTCAGGTCCGAGACCATGGTCTGGAAGTTGATGAGCGCCTCGAGCCGGCCCTGCGAGATCTCCGGCTGGTACGGCGTGTAGGCCGTGTACCAGCTGGGGTTCTCGAGCACGTTCCGCTGGATCACCGCGGGGGTGTGGGTGCCGTGGTACCCGAGCCCGATCATGGCGCGACGGACGGTGTTGCGGGCGGCCTTGGCGCGGAGTTCGGCGAGCGCCTCGGTCTCGCCGATCGCCGCGGGGATGCCCGAGTGGACGGTCGGCGCCGCGTGGATCGCCTCGGGGATCGCGGCGCGGACGAGGGCGTCGAGGGACGGCTGGCCGACGGCGTCGAGCATCGTCCGCTGGTCGGCGGGGGTGGTGCCGATGTGGCGGTCGGCGAAGGACGTCTGGAGGTTCTGGAGGTCGCCGGTCATGCGATGGACGCCCGGTACGCGTCGTGGTCCATGAGGTCCTCGGGGAAGGAGGTGCCGTCCACCTTGATCTTGACGAGCCAGCCGGCGCCGAACGGGTCCTGGTTGACGGTGTCGGGGGCGTCGACGACGGCGTCGTTGATCGCCACGACCTCGCCCTCGATCGGGGCGAAGAGTTCGCCGACGCTCTTGGTCGACTCGATCTCGCCGATCTGCTCGCCCGCGGTGGTGGCGGTGCCGACGGCGGGGAGCTCGACGTAGACGACGTCACCGAGCTGTTCGGCGGCGTGGTCGGTGATGCCGACGGTGACGGTGTCGCCCTCGACGAGCAGCCACTCGTGGTCGGCCGTGTACTGGAGTGCGGTCTGGTCGGTCATTGCATCAGCCTTTCGAGGCGCGGCGGTAGAAGGGGAACGCGGTGACGGTGCTGGGGATGGCCGTTCCGCGGACGTCGATGTGGAGGAGCTGTCCCTCGGTGGCGAACGCCGGGTCGACGAACGCCATCGCGACGGGGTGGCCGAGGGTCGGCGAGAGCGCACCGGAGGTGACGGTGCCGACGACGACGCCGTCCTGCACGACGTCGTACCCGGCACGCGGGGCCCGGCGGCCCTCGGTGACCAGGCCGACGAGCACGCGGGCGTCGTCCGACGGGGTGACGCCGGTGGCGCCGACGAAGTCGCCGTCCTTGGCCACGACCCGGCCGAGGCCGGCCTGGGCGGGACGGACGTCGGTGCCGAGCTCGTGCCCGTAGAGCGGCATGCCCGCCTCGAGCCGGAGGGTGTCGCGGGCGGCGAGGCCGGCGGGCACGACCCCGCGGTCGGCGCCGGCCTCGAGCAGGGCGTCCCAGAGCGCTCCGGCGACGGACGGGTCGCTGTAGACCTCGAAGCCGTCCTCGCCGGTGTAGCCGGTGCGGGCGACGAGGACCTCGGCGCCGTCGAACACCGCGTGCAGCGCCCGGTAGTACCCGAGCTCGTCGAGGGGGCTCTCCGGCTGGAGCCGGTCGGCGACGACGAGCGCGTCGAGCGTTCCGGCAGCGGCCGGGCCCTGGATCGCGACGAGTGCGGTGGTGTCCGAGTCGTCCGACACCTCGACGTCGAAGCCGTCGGCCCGTGCGGTCAGGGCGTCCACCGCGACCTGCCGGTTCGACGCGTTCGCGACGACGAGGAAGACGTCCTCGTCGGTGCGGTAGACGACGAGGTCGTCGAGGATCCCGCCGTCCTCGGCGAGGAGGAGTGAGTACTTCGCCCGTCCGACCGGCATCGCGCCGAACGACCCGGCGAGTGCGTGGTCGAGGAAGGCCACGGCCTGCGGACCGGTGACGCCGACCTCCGCCATGTGCGAGAGGTCGAAGACACCGGCGGCCTGACGCACGGCGTGGTGCTCGGCGAGGTCGGACGAGTAGCGGACGGGCATCCGGTACCCGGCGAAGTCGGTGAAGGTGGCGCCGGCGGCTTCGTGGGCGGGCTCCAGCGGCGACGAGCGCAGTGGGGACGTTGGCATGGGCGGAGTTCTCCTGGCATCGGCAGGACCCGACGACCGTCGTCGGGCGGAACTCCCCCTCTGTCATGGGCCTGAGAGTTTCACCGCGGCCCGTGAGGTCCGGCGGCTTTCACCGTGGGCGAGCCACGGACCGACCCGGTGGGGGCATCGTGGCTGCTTTTCAGAGTGGCCTGTCCGCTGCGGTGTGGGACCTGAGAGATTGTCGGGGGGATTGCTCCTTCGGTGCCGTGCTGGGTGCCCAGGGCACCGCACGACGTCTCCCGCGACGGATGAACGGCCGGTCTTCAGTTGTCGGGCCGATCATACCGACCCCGCGTTTCGGGCATGTGACGGACCCCGTGGTTCGACATCTCGTAGAATGCGGGGATGGCAGGTCAGCGATCACGCCCCCGCGGGCAGCTCGAGCAGGCGGTGCTCGACGCGCTCTGGTCGGCGGACGGCGGGCTCAGCGCGCGCCAGGTGCTCGACGCCTTCCCGGAACCCCGGCCCGCACTGACGACCGTGCTCACCGTGCTCGACCGCCTCGGTCGCAAGGGCCGGGTGGAGCGGCAGCAGCACGACGACGCACCGCTCACCTTCCGTGCGACGAACAGCAGGGAGGAGCAGACCGCCTCCCTCATGTCGAACGCCCTCGCTGCCGCGACCGACCGCGAAGCCGCCCTGCTGCAGTTCACCGGCTCGCTCGCCTCCGACGACCTCGACGTCATCCGCCGCGCCCTCGACGCCCGAGCCCGTTCCTGACGGATCCGCCGTGGTCGTCACCGGAGTCGTCCTCATCGCGCTCGCCCTGGCGGTCGTGGTGCTCGCGCCCCGGGTCCTGACCCGCTCCGCGTGGACGATCGACCGGCCGCGAACCGCGCTGGTGTGCTGGTCGGTGGCGGTGCTGCTCGGCGTGGTCGGCTTCGTCGCGGGCATCACGTTGCTCGTCGTGGCGAACCGCCCGATCACCGACCCGATGGGCTTCGGCGGCTCCCCCACGCACGGCCTCAACGTCGGGGTCGCCCTGCTCGCCGTGCTCGCGTTCGTGATCGCGGTCCGGGTCCGGCCCGGCCCCGAGCACGAGGCCGTTCGCGAGGCGATGCGCTCCGGCGCGGCACCGCACCGCGAGATCGACGGCACGCCGGTGTCCGTCCTCGAGGCGGACCACGCACTCGCCTGCGCTGTCCCCGGCAGGTCCGGCGGCGTGCTCGTGAGCACCGGGCTCGCGGACCGTCTGCGCACCGACGAACTGGAGGCCGTGGTCGCCCACGAACGCGCGCACCTGACCCAGCGCCACGCGGTCGCGGTCGGGATCGCCGAGTCGATCGAGCGTGCGGTCCCGTGGATCCCCGGTGCGCGCGCCATGGCGCGCTCGACGCGCGTCCTCGTGGAGTTCGCCGCCGACGACGCGGCCGCACGACGTGTCGGACGCGACGCGCTGCGGCGAGCCGTCCTGGTGGCGGACGGGACGAGCGCGCTCGGGGCGATCCGCGCCTCCCGTCTGGGGTCCTGACGCGTGTCGGCGGTGGGGCATATGGTGATGGCACCGTGAAGCCACTGACCGAAGCAGACATCCGTTCGTCGTTCGTCAACGCCACCCCGGACGAACTCGCCCAGCTGCCCATCCCCGGCCTGCACGAGACGCTGTGGGACGAGCGCGAGTTCCTCGGGTGGCGCGACCCGCAGGCCGCCCGCCGCGGCTACATCGTGTCGTGGATCGACGACCGCCCGGTCGGGATCGTCGTACGCTCCGCCGGCGGGTCCCTCCGCCCCGGGATCGCGGCGATGTGCTCGTTCTGCCACTCCCCGCAGCCGGCGACGCAGGTCCGCCTGTTCTCGGCCGCGCGTGCCGGAGAATCGGGGCGGAACGGCAACACCATCGGCTCCTACATCTGCGAGGACCTCGGGTGCCCGATGCTGATCCGCACCGCGCCGCCGCACCTCAACCCGCCGGCGACGATCGCGATGCGCGGCGAGGCGCTCCTGCAGCGGGTGCGGAACTTCACCGAGGACGTGGCGAAGACCGCGTGAGCCGGTTCAGCACCGCCCGGTGGGCCGTCGTCGAGGAACTCGGAGACGGCCGGTGGCGCCTCACCCTTTGCGACGAGGCCGACGACGAGCTCGGCGCGTTCGGACTCGGCGTCGAGGGGCCGTGGGACCCGGACGTCGAACCGCACGTGGGCTTCGTGCTCGCGCAGCTCGGCCTGACGCTCCGCGGCACCCGACCCTGGCGGGTGGACGAGCTCGGGGACCAGCGGGCACCGGTGCTGCCGCTGGCGTGAGGGGACCGGCGCTGCGGACTCACTCCGTCGCGGCGATGAAGTTCCGCAGGATCTCGCGGTCGTCGTCGGCGCGGGCGGCCCAGACGAGCTCGCTCCGGTGGTCGTCCGCCTCGAGCGGCAGCAGCACGACCGTGTCCGGAGCGGCCAGCGTGGCGCTCTCCGGCGCGACCGTCACCCCGAGGCCGGCGCCGACCAGGTGCAGCACCGTGGCCCAGGTGGTGGCCTCCTGCACGACCACGGGTCGCCGGGCGCCGGACACCACCGGGGCGAGGTTGCGTTCGGTCGCGACCGATCCGGCCTCCGCCGGGAAGAACACGAACGGGTCGTCGAGCAGCTCCGGTCCCCGGATCGATGCCCGTGCCGCGAGCCGGTGCCCGCGCGGGACCGCTGCCACGAACCGCTCGCTGCGGAACGGCAGGAAGCGCACGGCCGGGTCGGGATCGGGGTCTCGTACGATCGCCAGGTCGAGCTCCCCGCGGACGATCCGCGCCAGCAGGGTCGACGAGTAGCCCTCGGTGAGTTCCACGCGGACGAGCGGGTAACGCTCCCGGAACACCTGCACGCGTTCGATCGGACCGAGCGGCAGCGCGGAGACGACGAACCCGACGTCGAGGCGACCCGCTTCGCCCCGGCCCACCCGCACGGTCTCGTCGAGGTCCCGGCGCGCCTGTTGCAGGAGTGATCGTGCCCGGCCCTGCAGCACCCGTCCGGCCGGGGTGAGCGCGACGCTGCGGCTCGTCCGCACGAAGAGGTCGACGCCGAGCGCCCGTTCCGTCCGCCGGATCTGCTGCGACAGTGCCGGCTGCGCGATCCGGAGCGCCTCGGCAGCACGTCCGAAGTGCAGTTCGTCGGCCACGGCGAGGAACGCCCGGAGCTGCCGGAGGTCGACGTCGGGCTCGCGATCCATGCACACAGCGTATCGATCCACGCGAACGAGTATTGGACGGGACTCGGCACGGCGTCCGAGGATGGGTGCATGCCCGATGCGACCACCACTGACGCCGTGCTCATCACCGACATCGCCTCCGCTGCCGACGCCGAGGCGTTCCGCGTCCTCAACGAAGCGTGGATCAGCCGGTTCTTCACGCTCGAGGACGAGGACCGGAAGCTCCTCGGCGACCCGCTCGGCCAGATCGTCGAGCCCGGCGGCGCCGCCTTCGTCGCACGGCTGGGATCGGACGGGCCGGTCATCGGCTGCGTCGGCATCGCGCCCGTCGGGCCCGGGGTGTTCGAGCTGGTCAAGATGGCCGTCTCGACCGAGCACCAGGGGCACGGCACCGGCCGCAAGCTCATCGCCGCAGCGCTCGAACGTGCCCGGGCGATCGGCGCGCACCGGGTGGTGCTGGAGAGCAACGCGCAGCTGGCGAGTGCCGTGCACCTGTACGAGGCGTTCGGGTTCCGCCACCTCGGCCACGACGAGGTCGCGCCGAGCCCCTACGCCCGCGCGGACGTCCACATGACACTCGACCTCTGAGCGGAGCCGCCAGGGAGCAGTACCGACCCGGTACGCTCGCGGCATGGCGACACACGAGGTGCAGGCCGTCCGCGAACGCGGCGCGTGGCAGGTGTTCATCGACGGGTTCCTGGTGACCGAGGTCACCCGGTGGCCCTCCGTCGGGTTCGTCGCCCGCGAGTGGATCGGGCTCACCGAAGAGGTGCCCGCGCGCGAGGTCGACCTGACGATCCGCGTGGTCGGACGCAACCAGTACGTGGCCTGACGCTCCCCGTCAGCGAGCAGCTGCGACGAGCTGGCGCCCTCGCCGGGGAGACGCCACCATGGACCGCGTGAGCACCACCACCTTCGACGACCTGATCGCGATCGGCGAAGCCGCCGACGTCACCGGCTGGGACTTCTCGTGGCTCGACGGCCGCGCCACCGAGGAGCGCCCGCCGTGGGGCTACGCGAAGCTGCTCGGCGAGCGACTCGGCCGCCTCGCCGAGGTCCCCGGTTCCGCCAGCCTCGACGTGCAGACCGGCGGTGGTGAGGTCCTCGCCGAGGCCACGGCGTTCCCGGCCACGGCGGTCGCGACGGAGTCCTGGGCGCCGAACGTCGCCGCCGCCACTCGGCTCCTGCACCCGTGCGGAGTGGTCGTCGTCGCTGACCCGGACGAACCACCGCTGCCCTTCGCCGACGGCGCCTTCGACCTCGTGACGAGCCGGCACCCCGCCGCGATCCACTGGGACGAGATCGCCCGGGTACTCGCCCCCGGAGGCACCTACTTCGCCCAGCACGTCGGCCCGGCGAGCGTGTTCGAGCTCATCGAGTTCTTCCTCGGCCCGAAGCCGATCGAGCGTCGGGGGCGACACCACGACGACGAGGCCGACGCCGCGCGCGCCGCCGGCCTCGAGGTCGTGGACCTCCGGACCGCTCGCACCCGCATCGAGATCCGCGACGTCGCAGCGGTGGTCTACCTGCTGCGGAAGGTGATCTGGTGGGTGCCGGACTTCAGCGTCGAGCGGTACCGCGACCGTCTGCGCGACCTGCACGAGCTGATCCAGCGGGACGGACCGTTCGTGGCGTCCTCAGCCCGGCACCTCGTCGAGGCGCGCCGACCCGAGTAGCCGACCCGCGCCTCCAGGCCGACGGCAACAGCCGACAGCTGACGGCCCACACCAGCCCGCCGCTCACGCGACGTGCCAGACCAGCCCCTCCTGCGCACTCGACGGGTAGGCCGCCGCGATCCGCAGCACCGCCTCGCGCAGCGTGTCCGGCGAGCACGCCAGGTTGAGCCGCGCGAACCCGCGGCCCTGCGACCCGAACCCGAGACCGGAGTTCAACGCGACGTAGGCGTGCTCCCGGAGCGGCACGGCCGGGTCGTCCCCGAGCCCGATGCCGCGGAAGTCGAGCCACGCGAGGTAGCCGGCGCGGGGCCGGGTGTACACGACGCCGGGCAGGTGCTCCGCGAGGAGGGAGCCGAGCAGCCGTTCGTTCGCGACGATCCGGGCGACCACGTCGTCGAGCCAGTCCGTCGCCAGGCTGAACGCCGCGAGGTTCGCGTGCAACCCGAGGATGCTCGTGCGGCAGGCGACCTCCTCCCAGAGCGTGTCGAGGAGCGCTGCCGTTCGTGCGTCCCCGGCGACGATGATCGAGCACTTCACCCCGGCGAGGTTCCAGCCCTTGCTCGCGCTCGTCACGCAGATGCTCCGCGCACCAGCGGGCTCGGCGACCGCGGCGAACGGGGTGAAGCGGACACCGGGGTGCGTCAGCGGTGCGTGGATCTCGTCGCTGATGACGAGGACGTCGTACCGTGCGGCCAGTTCGGCGAGCGCCACGAGGTCGTCGTGGTCGTGCACGAGGCCGACGGGGTTGTGCGGGTTGCAGAGCAGGAAGACGCGGACGCCGTCGGAGAAGGCGCGCTCGAGCCCCTCGAGGTCGAGCCGGTAGACGCCCCACTGCTCGAGCAGCGGGACCTCTTCCACCTGACATCGGGCCTCTTCGACGAGCTCGAAGAACGGCGGGTACACCGGCGGCGTGATCGCGACCCGGCCGCCGTCCGGCAGCGCGAGGCGGAGCGACTCGACGATCCCGACGCTGACGTCCGTGGCGAGGGAGACCCGGGCGGGGTCGACGTCCCAGTCCCAGCGGTCCTTCGCGAACGCGACGAACGCCGGTGCGAGCGGCCCGGGCCCGTCGAGGTACCCGAGGTCGGACTGCTGCACCCGCTCGATGAGCGCCTGCCGGATCGCCGGCGCGACCTCGTGGTCCATCTCGGCGACGAACAGGGGCAGCACGTCGGGCGCGTACCGCGTCCACTTGATGCTCGTGCGGACCCCTCGCAGGGTGCCGACCGGGTCCTCCTCGTCGTGCGCCATGCGTCCCAGCATGCATCGGACTGGAGGCGCGGCGCGAGTCCGGCCGTCATCCTGCGTCGTGCGCGGGCCGGCCGCGGATCGCATCGTGAGCAGAAATGGTCGGGTTGCCTGCGCCGACCCGACCATTGCTGCTCAGCAGATGCGCGTCACGCCCCCGGCTCAGGCTCGACCGCGAGCCAGAGCTCGGCCTCCGCGGTACGACCGCCGGGTGCGAGCCGGACACGAGCGATCTCCGGCGCCGCCACGAGACGGTACGGGTTGGCGGGCAACCACTCCCCGAACGCCTGCGGCCACAGCGCCTGGATCGCTCCGGGCACCGGTCCCGAGCCGGAGAACACGACCCACGTCGCAGCCGGCACCTCGATGACGTCGAGGCCCGGTGCGCTCTCGACCGAGGTGGCGGCGACCACCGAGTAACGGAGGAGACTGCCGTCCGCGCGGCCCTCGGCGAACGCATCGGAGACGGACAGCACGCCCGAGGGCTCCTGGTCGGACAGTCCGGCGATGCGCTCCCGGTCCTCGGGGGTGATGCTGCGTTCGAACGCCTGGATCGCGTCGTTCGGCCCCTCGTACACGAGCGGGACACGGGTCGAGCGTCCGACGAGACGGAAGGCGGGTTTCTGGACGAGGCGGTACTGCACGGGAGTGCTCCCTTCGACGGTGAGACGGAAGGACAGCCGACCCTGCGACCGGAGGACGGCGCCGGGCTCGCGGGCCTCCTGCGGCCCGATGCCGTGCACGGCGCGGAACGCCCGCCCGAAGGCATCGGCCGAGCCGTACCCGAAGCGTGCGGCGACGTCCGAGACGGTCGTCGTCCCCGAGGCGATGACGGCCGCGGCGAGCGTCATCCGCCGACGTCGGACGTACTCGGAGAGCGGCATCCCGGCGAGCGCGGAGAACACGCGCCGGAAGTGGTACTCGCTCGTCCCGGTGATGCGCGCGAGCTCGTCCACGTCGAGCACGGTGTCGTCCGGGCCGCCGTCGAGGTGTTCCTCGACCGCGGCGATCGCCTCGTTCCAACGCTCCATGTCGGTGTCCTTCCTGGTGGTGTCCTCGACGCTACGGTGACGTCGCGCGACGGACACGATGATCCCTGCCCGAGCTGGTCGGCCTACTGTCTGCGTCATGAGCACGAGCACCGCCGACAAGGCGACCACCCTCAAGCAGCTGCACGAAGCACCGGAGATCCTCCGCGTCGTCAACGTCTGGGACGCGATCAGCGCGAAGGTCGTCAGCGACCTTCCGGAGACGAAGGCGATCGCCACCGCCGGGCACTCCATCGCCGCGTCGCACGGGTACGACGACGGCGGGATGCCGCTCGACCTGGCACTGTCGGGCGCCGCGATCGTCGCCGCCGCCACGGACCTGCCCGTCACGGCGGACCTCGACGACGGCTACGAGGACCCGGCCGAGACGATCCGCCGCGCGATCGCTGCGGGGATCGTGGGCGCGAACGTCGAGGACCGCCTCCGCCCGTTCGACGAGGCCGTCGCCCGGGTCGCCGCCATCACCGCCGCCGCCCAGGCCGAGGGCATCGACTTCCAGCTCAACGCCCGCACCGACGCCATCGCCCGCGGCGGGGACCGCCCGATCGAGGAGAGCATCGCCGACGCGATCGCCCGCGGCAAGGCGTTCCTCGACAACGGCGCCGCACTGGTGTTCGTGCCGGGAGCCATCCAGCGGGACGTCGTGGAGCAGCTCGTCGCGGGCCTCGGTCGCGGCAAGCTGTCCGTGATCGGGCTGCCGGGCGCCCTGCCCGCCGCCGAGTACGAGGCCCTCGGGGTCGCCCGCATCTCGTACGGCCCGCTCACGCAGCGCGTCGCGCTCCGCGCGCTGCGCGACCTGGCGACCGACCTGTACGGCGGTGGCGTCGTGCCGGAGGACACCCCGACCCTCAACTGAACCAACACGCGGCCTGGAGGCGCGGTGCCAGCTGGCACCGCGCCTCCCGTCCGTCGGTCGGTCGCCTCCGATACCTTCTTGCCATGACCCTGGACGTCGACGCGCTGCTCGCACCGCCTTCCTCCGTCGCCGCGCGGGCGCTCGATGTCGTGCGTGCGTGGTCCTCGCCGGCGCTCGTGAACCACTGCCTGCGCTCGTGGGCGTGGGCGTCGCTCCTCGCACCGACCATCGAGCTCGAGCCGGACCGCGAGCTGCTGTTCGTCGCCACGATGCTGCACGACCTCGGCGTGACGCCGTCCTTCGATGCCCACGCCGTGCCGTTCGAGGACGCCGGCGGTGCGGTCGGCAGCGTGTTCGCCCTCGGTGCCGGGTGGGACGCCGCCCGTGCCCGTCGGGTCGGTGAGGTGATCGAGCGTCACATGTGGACGTCGGTCGACCCCGCGCTCGACGTCGAGGGACACCTGCTCGAGGTCGCGACCTCGCTCGACGTCTCCGGGGCCGGGTTCGCCCGGTGGACGGCGTCAGACCTGCTCGCCGTCACCGCGGCAGTCCCCCGCCTCGACTTCTCCGAGGCGTTCGACGGGCTGATCCACGAGCAGGCCGGTCGCAAGCCGTCGTCCTCCGCCGCCAGACTCGACGGCTCGGGCAACATCGCTGCCGGTGGGATCCGCTGGACATCGTTCCTGGACAATCCGGGCATCGTCGAGTAGAGTGTTCTTTTGGTGCACTGCAGCGAACCCATCTGACTCGCGCACACCGAACCGTCTCGAAGCCGACTCACCCGAGTCGCATTCCCACGAGACCACCGCTCGATCCGAACGGACGAGCTGCACGTCGAAGCTCGACGTGCGCGCCCCGCACTCGATGCGTCGCGCCGGACTCAGCCGTCCGCCGACACCGAGTCGCCCTGGGCGCCGAACGACCAGGAAGTACCGCAACACCATGACCAGCAACGAACGAATCACCATCACCGGCACCGCCCTCGCGGCGCCGACCGTCTCCCCCGACCGCATCGCCGAGTTCGGTGTGCGCGACGAGCGCTCGCAGCGCGAGTACCTCGTCCGCATCCCGGCCGACGACCTCGGTCTCTTCATCACCCGTGGCGCCCGCGTCGACATCGACGGCGAGGCCGGCTGGACCGTGCCCGGTCGCTCGTGGCGCGGCGAGGCGAGCCGCACGCTCGTGCAGGCGCAGTCCGTCCGCGTGGGCGAACTGGCACTCGCAGCCTGAGCCCCAGCACGCACACACGAAGGCCGCCGAGCACTGCTCGGCGGCCTTCGTCGTGGGTGGGGTCAGTCGGTCTTGTCCGCGGCCGCCGTGTCCGCCGCGGTCGTGTCCGCGGTCGCCGTATCCGCGGCCGCCGTGTCCGCGTCCGCCGTGTTCGCTTCGTCGGCGTCGGCGAAGCGGTGCCCGCCGTCGACGTCCACCGGCCGTTCCGTCCCCGCTCGCTCCGCAGCGTCCCGCAGCCGCCGGATGAACGCGTGGTCCTCGGGCTCGAGTTCGTCGTCGGGCGCCGCGCTCACGGTCAGCTCGCTCGCGGGGCCGATCAGCACCGTCGTCCGGGTCACCGAGCCGTCATCGGCCACCGCGGGGATCGCAACGGTGTCGGTCCTGCCGTTGGCACCGAGGATCGCCGCGTAATCCGCGACCGCATCGGCGATCGCGTCCCCCGTGAGGATCTGGCTGCCGTCGTAGTGGATGTACTTCACGTTGCCTCCTAGCCTCTCGACGGTAGGTGGGCGTGATGCGCATGGGCCGAGCAAGCGCGTTCTGTGGCCAAACCGGACGACGATCGGCTCAGCGCGGACGACTCGAGGTCAGTACTCGCCCTTGACGACGAAGTACGAACCGCGGATCGTCCCCGCCAGCTTCGACTTCTGCCGCGCGAACTTGAACTTGTCCGCCAGCTCCTCCGGCACCTCCATGCCGTCCGAGAGCTTGAACCCGACCGCTCGCTTGCCGCCCGGCTCCAGCGTGTAGAGGACGTTGACCGCGAGTCCGGACTCGTAGAAGACGTGGGTCCAGCGGATGCCGTCGACGAAGGCCTCGGTGGCTTCGAGTGGCTTCGAGGCGATGACCAGCCCCCGCTCCTCCTGGAGGACCTTCGTGACGTAGTCGACCAGGTCGGGTACGTCCTCGGCGGGGTGGGTGGTGAAGACGTGGTCGTACTTGTTCTTGAAGTAGCGGGCCTCGTTCGCCCGCAGTCCGGCGAGCGCGTCCGCGACCGGCGACGGCTCCAGGCCGACGGTGGACACGTGCTCGAAGTCGACGACGTACGACATGGGGCCTCCTCGGCGATGGACTCAGCGCCAACCTAGCGCGGCGACACGAACAGACGCCGTGCGGTCGCCTGCGGCGCACTCGTCCGCGGTACTCAGACGAGCTTCTCGAAGACCATCGTCGCCTGGATCCGGCCACCGCCGCCGAAGCCAGTGCTCCCTGAGGACGACGTGGTGATCGTGTGCATCCGGTAGCCGAGCGCCGCTTGTGCGTTGATCGCGCGCTCGAGCTCCGTGAGGTTGCCGGTGCCGGTGCCGGTGCCGGTGCCGGTGCCGGTGATTTTACTTGAGTACCACCTGCAGGACGACGTAGCTCATACCGGCTGGAGCAGGGCGCGGCTGCCCACCGGCGGAGGCCCCGGCCTGGATGCGGTCGATCACCCCGCCGAGCCCCGGTGACGGCGCTGCCGCGGGCTGCACCTGCTCCGTCCACGAGGCGCCGCCCCACCACCGCGTCGTCCCGGAACCGGCGTCGTAGCAACCCGCCTGCGCGTTCGTCATGGCCCCATCCTGGCCGAGCGCGACCGACTCCAGCGACCCAGCGCCGAGCCCCGCAAGCGGCGCGTCGACCCCGCGCATCGCGACCGTGCTCTAGTCTCTCTGAGCAAACATCAACAATGTGGGGGAAGAACCATGGCAGCGCAGAACGCGATCGATCCAGGAGTGCAGCAGCAGGTGGCGAACGAACTCGGACTCTACGTCTACATGCTCGTCGATCCTGAGACTGGCGTGCCCTTCTACGTCGGGAAGGGACAGAGCGAACGGTTCGCCTCCCACGGGAGGGAAGCGCTACTCACGGCCAGCACCGAGGCTCCGAGCAGCAAGATCGCCATGATCAACGCGATCAGGGAACGCGGCGCTGAACCGGAGATCTGGATCGTCCGCTACGGCATGCGGTCCGAGGTCGAGTACACGTCCGTCGAGGCAGCATGCATCGACCTGCTCCGCTCGATGCCGGTCCTCGCGCAAGCCGCTGGGACCGTGCGCCTTCCGGGACGGCAAGCCGCCCAGCTCACGAACGCACGACGGGAGTCGGCCAAGGGACACGGCATCATGCGTTTCCAGGACCTTCTCGACGAGATGTCCGCGCCGCCGCTCGAGACGGAGACGCCACTGCTCATCGTCACGCTCGGGGCGTGGAAGAACAGTCGTGAGCGAGCACTCGACGGCTCCGAGGTCGACGGTTACGGATACAAGGCAGATTGGCTCCCGCGGTCGGAGCGCGAGAACAACGCCCAGGAGATCGGCCACTCGGCGTCGAAGTGGTTCAAATTCTCCGAAGCCACGGTCGAGCGTCACGGGATCGAATACGCCGTCGCGGCACATCGCGGCGTGACCCGCGCCCTCCTTCGGATCGTCCCGGGCTCGTGGCAGCACCAAGGGTCGGGTTCTGACCGCCGGAGCGGGTTCCGTTTCGAGGTCGTGCGCGACGGAGCGCTGTTCGAGGAGACGGTCGGCGCGTACGGCCACCGTCTGCCGGAGAAGAAGCGGGGCGAGCAGTCGACGTTCCGCTATTGGCCGTACGCCCGCTGAGAACCGACCGAGGCGAACCGCCTGGGCGACGGATCAGTTGTTGAAGCGGAACGTCTCGCACGAGTGGGTTCGTGTCGAGTCAGCACGGGATGCCCGATTTCATGCGGCAGCAGAGCCCAACAAGGCCAGGGGAGTGAAGCCCGCGCCGATGTCTGCGACGGACTGACGGCGGACTAGCTAGCCCTTCGCCAGAACAGCCGAACTGTCAGCTTGGGTGACCAAGACGCCGTGGAGCTGGAGCGTGAGCTGGGGGCGTACCTTGCCGTGGGATCCGTGAACACGCCGTCGGTTCCGCAAGCGGGTGGAGGCTCGTGCCCCTTGAACGGGTGCCAGGTAAGACATCGCACGATGCGGCGGGGCGCTGGTGCTCCTGGCCCTATCCCGATACGTTCTCACTTATGACTGATCCCACCCAGGTCGCTGCCCCCGAGACGATCGGCGTACCGATCGACACCGTCTGGGTCGAGATCGACTACGCCATTCTGCAGCATTTCTCGAAGCATCTGTACAGCTCACCGAACAAAGCAGTGGAGGAACTTGTAACGAATGGATACGACGCACTCGCGACGAACGTTGCTGTATACACACCCGGCCTGACTGCGAGAAACGCGCTCCTGGTCTGGGATAACGGTTCATCGATGGATACCGAGGACCTAAAGCGTCTATGGTGGAT
The DNA here is from genome assembly GCF_025407985.1 of Curtobacterium sp. C2H10. Taxonomy (NCBI): domain Bacteria; kingdom Bacillati; phylum Actinomycetota; class Actinomycetes; order Micrococcales; family Microbacteriaceae; genus Curtobacterium; species Curtobacterium sp. C2H10. The sequence goes on from NZ_JABXGF010000008.1 coordinate 66,920, forward strand.
TGCTCGTAGCCCGAAACTGGAAGTAGCCGAAGACCGAACGGCCGTCTCAGCCGATGGAAAGATCAGACGCCGAATGGTCGGCAAGTTCGGAATTGGAAAACTCGCGAGTTACGCAGTAGGCGATCGCCTCGCGCATCTCTGTCGCCGTGGAGACGACTTCCTTTTGGTGCGGGTGAATTACAAGGACGCGCCGACACTAGAAGCCACGCGAGACGAAGGAGACAGGCAAAGGGGATTCGACGCCCCCATGCTTCGACTGACGGAGGACGAGGCACGTGAATTTGCTCTGGAGTTGTTCACCACCAGGCCAGATGGCTTCAGCGCGCTCTTCGACTCCCCACATTGGACACTTGCCATTGTGGATGAGATTAAGGATGACGCCGCTTTGCCCCCGGGACGCCTGCGGTGGATACTTGGGAACGGGATGCCGATTCGGCCGGACTTCAAAGTCCAGGTTGACGACGTCGACGTTGTTCCATCCGCACTTACAGGCTCCTTTGCCGCCTGGTCCTTTGATGAGAAGGTTCTGCAGGAGTCCATCACCACACAGTGGCAAAATGCCAAAGCCCGCTATGAGGTCGATGGATCGCCGACCTTCGGCTCAGACCAAGGACCCGACGCGACTTCAATGCCATGGGTCGATCTACCGGGATTGGGAAAAGTATTCGGCGAAGTACTCCTCTTCGACACCAGCCTGAGAGAAGGGCGCGCTGCCGAGCACGGGCGTAGCGAGGGCTTCTTCGTCTACGTGCGCGAGCGCCTCCTCAACCCCGACGACCCCAAATTGTTGCTGAATGATCCGTCTTTTGGGGCTTTCAATCGGCTCCACGCTGTCCTTCGCGCCGACGGCCTTGACGCGGACCTCCTTGCTGACCGCGAGCGCCTAGGAGAGTCTGACGCCGCGGTCGCCTTGAAGACGCTGCAGCAGGCGGTGTACCTGGCCGCCCGTCAAACTATCGAGAAGCGCGACGCCGACGATGCTCAGGACACCGCACTAGCAACCTTCCTTCCGACGGATTCACGAGACTTCTTCCGCCAACCGCTAGCAGCTCTTGCCAGCAGTCGCTCTGGCCCTAGTGGCCACCGACTGAACGTCGCTCGCGCCCGGGTAGTACAGGAACCTGGCGAGGAGAGCGCCCCCCTCATGTCTCTCCGTCAGGAGACGGACGAATTGGTGCTGAATCAGGGGCACCCGCTCATTACTGCCGCACGGCGGCGATTTGGTGGAGGCCCCAAAGCGCTTGAAGCAATGCGCCTCGTGGAACTCCTGGCCGTTTCAGACACGCTTCTCGCGGGATTCTTGCTGGACCTAGGCCTTTCTGACGACCTTGTACAACGCATCAGCGATTGGCGAGAGGGTCAAGTCCGCTCCCTAGCGGTCAGCTACGAAAAGCGGCCCGAGGAAGTGGTCGAGGAACTTCAAGCCGCGAGCTACAAAGGTGGCGCGCGCTTCGAGCTAGCCTTGAGCCAACTGTTCCGACTTATGGGGTTCGTCGCCGACCGCAATGGAGCGCCAGGGGAAGAGGACGTCCTTGTGGTCGCGCCAGTAGGAAGACAGGAAGCGCGTTTCACCGCAGAAGGTAAAGGCAAACGTGCAGGAAAAGGCGCGAAGGACAAGATGGCCAATGACGAGGCCGAGATTAGCGGAGCCTCCGCGCACGCCCGGTCCGTCGAGGCTTCATTCGCGATAGTTGTAGCTCGCGACTTTCAGGGATTTGCCTCAAAGGAAGGCAATAGCACTGCGGCCATCATCAACGAATGCGAGTGCCAGAATCCGCCGGTATCTATTGTTACCATTGAAGCACTCATCGCACTGTACGAAGCCGTCAAGACGAATCATTACCCTTTGACGACGATGATTCCGGTCCTTGCGGCAATCGAGTCGCCTGCAGCGAAGCTAGACAGAATTGCAGCCCTCGCTCGGCCTCTGGAGAATTTCGATGTCCCGGCGCTGCTAGGAAGAATTTGGGAACTACAACAAGGCGACCAGAACGGTATGGCAATCCCCATCCTGCAGCTGAAAGCGTCCCGTCCGGACTGGAAGGCAATGGACCCGGACGCATTCGATCGGGCGCTCTACGGTCTCGAAAACTTGACGGGCGGTCTACTAGTGATCGTCGCCGAACACGCCGCGGTGGAGCTACTCCAGAGCCCGGAGGTCGTTCTAGCAGCACTCCCAGCGGCAGGATCGGTTGCGAGTACCAGTTGACCGAGCCGGTACGAGGTGACGTCGTTGGTCTCCGTTAAGGTTGCACCGTGCCCACAGCTATAGACCTCTTCGCCGGGGCTGGAGGGGCGACCCAGGGACTCCGCGATGCCGGGTTCGATGTCGTTGGCGCTGTCGAGATCGACGCAGACGCGGCGGCGACTTGGCAGCTGAATCACCCCGGCACGATGCTGGTTCAGGACGTACGCACGCTCAGCGGTGCCGATCTGCTGGCTGCCGTCGGGCTCGGGCCGGGAGAACTGGATCTCTTGAAGGCCTGCCCTCCCTGCCAAGGCTTCTCCTCACTCCGCGGCGGCAGAGCGGTCGATGAGACGCGGAACGACCTCGTGCTGGACACGCTGCGACTTGTGGAGGAACTCGCGCCAAAGGCGGTGCTCCTGGAGAACGTTCCTGGCCTCCGGAGGGACGCGCGGTTCTCGTCGCTCCTGGCAGGGATGAGAGAACTCGGCTATCTGGTCCAGGACTACGTGGTTGAAGCGTCGCTACTGGGCGTCCCGCAGCGCCGACGTCGCCTGGTGGTCATCGCGGTGCGCGGTGCAACAACGCTCCCGGAAGACCTCGACACCCTGGTCCCTTCGGGTGCCCGTCGCCACTCAATGACGGCCGGTGAGGCGCTCACGCGACTTGCTGCCGTCCAGAGAGCGGATGACCCGATCCACATCTGGCGCCGAGCTAGCGACACGGTCGGCCGTCGGATCGCAGCGGTACCTGTGAACGGCAATCGCTTCGATCTCCCGCCCGACCTGCAACTCGCTTGTCACACCAAGATGATCGGCTCTACGGGACGCCCAGTGCGGAGCGCGACCGGGAGCTATGGGCGGGTTCGGGCAGCGGAGCCCGCGCCGACGATGACGACTCGTTGCACCACTCCGGCATGTGGCTCGTTCATCCACCCGACCGAGAACCGCGGCCTGAGCCTGCGGGAAGCGGCCGCGCTCCAGACCTTCCCCGCCGACTACGCCTGGTTTGGGTCGTACGGATCGGTGGAGAAGCAAATTGGCAACGCGGTACCCGTATGGATGGCAGAAGCACTTGGCCGTGCTGCGCTTCGGCTGCTGGACTCTCACGTTGAGGCGCGTGGCGGTGCAGTCGGAGTGGTTCAAGTTGAGCTGACCGAGTTTCCCAGACTCGCGCGCACCGCGTGATGCAGCACGAACCGATCGGCTGAAGGACGGCCGGGGAGGGGTCCTCCCGGGGGTATGGATTGCCGTACCCCCGGGAGGGCGGCCCGATCACGTAGCTGCGAGGGCCTACCTGATCATGCAGGGCGGAGCCGTGGCCGGCTGTGCGCGTCGTCTTGGAGGGGTGCGGACCCGGCCGGGGGCAGGTTCGAGCAGATCCTGCGCCAGAGTGAGGAGGCTTCCCGTGGCTAGTGTCCAGCGGCGGCCCGACGGCCGCTGTCGCGCGCGCTGGCACGACGAGACCGGGCGGGAGCGCGCAAAGCACTGCGACCGCACGGGAGAGGCCACGCGGTTCCTCGCGGACCTCGAAGCTGCTCGGCGGAACGGCACGTACGTCGACCCCAGCATCGCAAAGACGACCCTCGCGGCCTTCTACGCTGACTGGGCGCCTTGCCAGGTCTGGGCCGCCACGACTGTCACAGCGATGGATGTCGCGGTTCGCGGCTGCACGTTCAAAGATGTGGAGTTCGGCAGGGCGGCGCTCACACGTCGAGGCGTGGGTCAAGACGATGAACCTCACTCTCGCTCCCAGCACGATCCGTACTCGGGTGAACAATGTCCGAGCGGCTCTCCGTGCCGCTGTACGGGACAAGCTCCTCCCGAGCGACCCATCGGACGGGGTGACACTTCCGCGGGCTCGGAAGGCCGACCATGCAATGCGCATCCCGACTCCAGAGACAGTGGAGTCCATACTCAGCGCGGCGGACGACTGGTTCCGGCCGTTCATCGCCTTCTGCGCCTCTGCCGGGCTCCTGCTGGGCGAAGCCGCGGCGGTGCAATTCTTGGACATCGACTTCTTGCGACCGCAACTGCACGTCCAGCGGCAGGAACAGCGCACCAATGGCGGCGAGGTTCGGATTACGCCGCCGAAGTACGGATCGGAGCGCATCGTGCACCTCCCTGACGAGCTGATGACGATGCTGACGCAGCACGCATCCCTCTTCGGCACCAACGGGGATGAATAGTGGATGTTCCTCGGAGACAACGGGAACCCACCGCACCAGAACACGATTCACAACTGGTGGACCAAGACCCTGCGTGGGGCGGCCGCTGAACCGACGCGCCTCCACGACCTGCGGCACTTCTACGCGTCCGGACTCATCGCGGCAGGCTGTGACGTGGCGACTGTTCAGCGAGCCCTCGGACACGCAAAGGCCACCACCACGCTGCAGACGTACATCCATCTCTGGCCAACGGCCGAGGACCGGACCCGAGCGGCCGCAGCAGGCATCATGCGCACCGTTTCTGCTGCTCCCACGGACTCAGCCCGGACTGGGAACGCCAAAACCGCCTAGATCCCAGCACTCATGTGGGGCGTCAGTTGTTGAAGCGGAACTCCACCACGTCGCCGTCCTGCATGACGTAGTCCTTGCCCTCGATCCGGGCCTTGCCGTGCGCACGGGCCTCGGCGATGGAGCCGGCAGCCATGAGGTCCTCGAACGAGATGACCTCGGCCTTGATGAAGCCCTTCTCGAAGTCGGTGTGGATCACGCCGGCAGCCTGGGGTGCCTTCCACCCCTTGCCGATCGTCCACGCGCGGGCTTCCTTCGGACCGGCCGTCAGGTAGGTCTGCAGCCCGAGGGTGTCGAAGCCGATGCGGGCCAGCTGGTCGAGGCCGGACTCGGTCTGCCCGGTCGACTCGAGGAGCTCCGCGGCGTCGGCCGGGTCGAGCTCGATCAGCTCGGACTCGACCTGCGCGTCGAGGAACACGGCCTGGGCGGGCGCGACGAGCGCGGCCAGTTCGGCCTTGCGGGACTCGTCGGTGAGGATCGCCTCGTCGACGTTGAAGACGAAGATGAACGGCTTGGCCGACAGAAGCCCGAGCTCGGCGATCGGTGCGAGGTCGATCGAGGTGGCGGACAGGAGCGTGCCCTGCTCGAGCGCCGCCTTGGCCTCACGAGCGGTCTCGAGCACGATCGGCTCGGCCTGCTTCAGCTTCACGGTCTTCTCGTACCGCGGCAGCGCCTTCTCGATGGTCTCGAGGTCGGCGAGGATCAGCTCGGTGTTGATGACCTCGAGGTCGTCCTTCGGCGACACCTTGTTCGCGACGTGCACGACGTCGTCGTCGGTGAAGCCGCGGACGACCTGGGCGATGGCGTCGGCCTCGCGGATGTTGGCGAGGAACTTGTTGCCGAGCCCCTCGCCCTCGCTCGCGCCCTTGACGATGCCGGCGATGTCGACGAACGACACGGGTGCCGGCACGGTCTTCTCGGAGTTGAAGAGCGTCGCGAGCTGGTCCAGCCGCGGGTCGGGGAGGTTCACCACGCCGACGTTCGGCTCGATCGTCGCGAACGGGTAGTTCGCGGCGAGGACCTGGTTCTTGGTCAGGGCGTTGAACAGGGTCGACTTGCCGACGTTCGGGAGACCGACGATTCCGATGGTGAGTGCCACGGGAGGACAGCCTACCGGCGGCCGCCCACCGGGGCCGACCCGCGCCTCCAGTCCGACAGTCCGACAGGCCGACAGGCCGACAGGCCGACAGTCCGACGCGGACGGCCGACCGTCGACTGCCGCCCACCCGACGGCCGGGACGGCCGGCCCGGCCGCAACGCCGAGGGGCTCTGCGGCGATGTCGGCGCCGCGTGCGACGATCGGGACCGTGCCGTTGAACTTCACCGCGATCGACTTCGAGACCGCGAACAGCTCGCCCGCCAGCGCCTGCTCGGTCGGACTCGTCAAGGTCCGCGCGGGCAGGGTCGTCGAGCGGGCGTCGTGGTTCATCCGGCCGCCGCTCGGGCACGACGCCTTCCTCGAGTGGAACACCCGCATCCACGGCATCGTCGCGTCGGACGTCGTCGGGGCGAAGTCGTGGGAGCAGCAGTACCCGGACATCGTGGCGTTCGCCGACGGGGACGTGCTCGTGGCGCACAACGCCCGCTTCGACATGGGCGTGATCGCCGGTGGGTGCTCGGCGACGGGGATCGACCTCGCGGAACACCACTCGCTGTGCTCGCTGCAGGTCGCCCGCAAGACCTACACGCTCGACTCCTACCGCCTGCCGATGGCGGCACGGGCCGCCGGGTACGAGGGCTTCCAGCACCACGACGCGGCCGCCGACGCCGAGGCGTGTGCGGCGATCGTCGTGCACGCGGCCGGGCACCACGGGACGGACACGGTCGAGGCGCTCGGCGCGGCCGTCCGGGTCGCCATCGCTCCAGTGCGGGCCCGAGCGGAGAAGCCGCGGACGGCTGCGCAGCCCCGGCTGTCGAACCGCCCGATGATCTTCGCCGACTGACGACGGCCACGCTGGCCGGTCCGCCGCGGGCCCGGTGGTATTGTCACGACAATCCCTACTGCTGAAGGACCGCGATGACCAACGAAGGCCAGCTGCCGTCCGACCTGTTCATGGACCTGGACCGGTCGGGTCCGATGCCCCTGTACTTCCAGGTCGCCTCGCGCATCGAGGAGTCGATCCGCTCCGGCGCGATGCCCCCGGGTGCCCGCCTCGAGAACGAGATCGCCCTCGGTGAGCGACTCGGGCTGTCCCGGCCGACGATCCGCCGGGCGATCCAGGACCTCGTCGACAAGGGCCTGCTCGTGCGCCGGCGCGGGATCGGCACCCAGGTCGTGCACGGCCCGGTGACCCGCAAGGTCGAGCTGACCAGCCTCTACGACGACCTCGCACAGGGGTCGCAGGCCCCGGCGACGAAGCTCCTCGAACGCAACGACGTGCCCGCCCCGGACGCCGTCGCCGAGGCGCTCGGCATCGAACCGGGCACCACGGTCGCCCACATCCGTCGCGTGCGCTTCGCCGAGGACGTCCCGATGGCGATCCTCGAGAACTACCTGCCGCCGGAGTTCCTCGAGATCACCGACGACGACCTGCAGACCCACGGCCTGTACCAGCTCCTGCGCGGCCGCGGCGTGACCATGCGGGTCGCGAAGCAGCGCATCGGCGCCCGTGCGGTCACCGACGAGGAGGCCGGCCTGCTCGAGATCGAGGACGGTGACCCGGTGCTCACGATGAGCCGCACCGCGTACGACGCCTCGGGCCGCGCGGTCGAGTACGGCGTGCACTGCTACCGCCCGGACCGCTACTCGTTCGAGGTCACGCTCGTCGACAAGTAGGCGGCCCGCTCAGGCGAACGAGGGGACCCCGAGTTCGCCCGTCACGTACTGCGCCCGGCCGAAGCCGAAGGACCAGTCCTCCGGCCCGTTCTCGACGTACCCGATGAAGACGTCCTCGGACGCGACACCCACCCCCGCGAGGCCGTCGTGGATCGCGCGGTACAGCTCCTGCTTCGCGGCCTGGTCGCGCCCGCGCTGCGTGAAGACCTGGATCATCACGACGCCGTCGGTGCGCTCGAACCCGAGTCCGGCGTCCTCGGCGATGATCTGCTGCGCCGGGTGCTCGGTGACGATCTGGAACCGGTCGCGTGCGGGGATGCCGTACACGTCGACGATGGCGGTGTGGATCGCGTCGGCGACGGCGCGCACGGCCTCGGGCGTGCGGCCGGTGGCGAGGTCGATACGGACGAGCGGCATGGTGCCTCCTGCAGGTCGATACTTTGTCCTGACAAACTAACATGGATTGCGACCGTGGGACAGAGCAGACGGGAGGCGCGGTGCCAGCTGGCACCGCGCCTCCCGTCCGTCGGGTCGTGCGTCTAGAGCACGGGGGTCGCCGCCGCGTAGGTGAGCGGTCCGTCGACGCGCGCCACCTCGTGCCACGCCCCGTCGGCGAGCGACGCCTCCGCCGCTTCCACGATCGACGCAGCCGCCAGGCCGTCGGCGACCGACGGCGCGAGCTGCTCCCCGCGCCGGACGCTCGCGATGAACTGCGCGGCCTCGACGGTCTTCAGGTCGTCGTACCCCATGGCGGTGCCGGCGCCCGGCTGGAAGCGGGCGAACTCGCCGTCCCCCGCGGCCACGTAGTGGGTGGCGTACCCGTCGACCTCTTGCCCGTCGAGGTAGACCTCGAGCTCGTTGAAGCGCTGGAAGTCCCACCGCACCGAGCCCTTCGTGCCGTACACCTCGAGCGTGTACTCGGCGTGCGGCCCTCGCATGACGCGGCTGGAGTCCATCGTGCCGACGGCGCCGTCCTCGAAGCGGAAGAGCAGGGCCGCGTAGTCCTCGTTCTCGACCGGCTTCCGCTCCCCCGTCGCGGCGGCGCTGCGGTCGACGATGCCAGCGCCGGGGAGCGGTCGGTCGACGATGAAGGTCTCCGCGAGCGCCGTCACGGACGAGATCCGGCCGACGACGTACTGCGCCAGGTCGAGCCCGTGCGAGAGCAGGTCGCCGAGGACGCCCGAGCCGGCACGCTCCCGCTCGAAGCGCCAGGTCAGCGGCGCCGCGGGGTCGGACGAGTAGTCGGCGAGGAGCGACCCGCGGACGTTCGTGATCCGGCCGAGGCGCCCGCTGCGGACGAGTTCGCGCGCCCGTTCGATCGCCGGGGCGTGCCGGTAGTTGAAGCCGACGCTCGTGATGACACCGGCGCGCTGCACGGCCTCGTGGATCTGTCGGGAGTCGCTGGCGTACCGGCCCATCGGCTTCTCGATCCAGAACGGCTTGCCCGCTTCGGCAGCGGCGACCGCCATCTCGCGGTGCAGGAAGTTCGGCGAGCAGATCGAGACGACGTCGACCTCGGGATCGGCGAGGACCTCGTGGTAGTCGGCGACGGCCCGCTCGTAGCCCAGGCGGGTCACCGCTTGGTCGCGTGCCTCCTCGATCGGGTCGGCGGCGACGACGAGCCGGGGGTGCACGCCGAGCTCCGGGAAGTGGTCGGGCAGGGCGCGGTAGGCACGGGAGTGCAACCGGCCCATCCAGCCGACCGAGATGAGGCCGACACCGATGGTGGCAACGTTGGCGGACGCGGCTGCGCTCATGCTGCCGGCACGATGATGTCGCGGACCAGGGCGTCGAGCTTCGCGTCGGCGTCGAGGAACTGGCGCAGCGTGGTCACCGTGGCGCCGAAGCGGTCGAACTCGTCGATCGTCATGCCGTCGACGTCGTAGCCCCGGGCGAACTCCGGCGTGGCCGCACGCAGCGCGTCGATGACGTGCGCGGGGACCTCGTCGTGGATGGCGTCCGGACGGAACGGGAACGCGTTGTCGTTGATGTCCTTCGACCACTGGAACGGCGGCGACACGACGAGGTCACCGCCCTGGAACTCCGACCACTGCATCGCGTTCCGGAAGGCGGCGACGAGCACGCGCGACCGGAAGCCGCGTTCCTGGAAGACCCGGTACGCGTGCTTCACCGCAGCGACACCGGCCCACTCGAGGATGCCGGGGTCGACCATCACGTGGTCGCGCTTGACGACGGTCTTCAGCCAGTCGTCGAAGCGGCCGGCCATCAGCGTGACGACGTGGCCGAACTCCTGCTCGGGCAGACCCTCGGCGGCACGGCGGTCGAGGGCGCGCTCGATGGCCTCGCCCACGGCGACGACCTGCGGCACGGTGAACGACACGGTGGCGTTGATCGAGACACCGCGGTACGCGGCCTCCTCGATGGCGGCGATGCCGACCTTGGTGGCGGGGATCTTCACGATGATGTTCGGCGCGAGCTGCGAGAACCGCACGGCCTGTTCGACGAGGGCGTCCCGGTCGCGGTGGAGACGCGGGTCGGTCTGCATGCTCAGCCGGCCGTTGCGGCCACCCGACGCCTCGAAGGCGGGCAGCAGCTGCGCGGCCGCGGCGATCGAGAGTTCCTCGACGGCCTTCCAGCCGATCCAGGACTCCCCCGCGGTCGGGTGCTCGGCGGCGATCTCGCGGATGCGCGGGACCCACGTGTCGGGGTCCTGCTGGATGCAGGTGTACGCGATCACCGGGTTGCAGGTCGCCCCGACGGCGCCGTACTCGTGGATCGCGGTGGACAGCTCGCGCGGATCCGCGGAGTCGTTCCACAGGGCGGTCACGGTCTGCGACGCGGCCTGCAGCGTGACGGGTCGGGCGTCGGTGCCGGTGGGCGTCGGGGTCTCGACGGTGGTCGTCATCGGTTCAGTCCCTTCGTGATCGTGTCGAGCTGGAAGCGGGAGACCTCGTCGGCGTTCTCGTCCTCGGCGAAGACGCTCGACACCGCGACGGTGTCCTCGCGCGCCGTGAAGCCGACTCGGTCGAGGGCGGCCCAAAAGGCGTCGAAGTCGACGTCCGCCTGCCCGACGGGGAGGTGCTGGTGCACGCGCACGGGGTTGCCCGGCGGGTTCGTGATGTAGCGGAGGCCGTGCGACCGTCGGTGGTCGTAGGCGTCGGCGACGTGGATGAGTTGCAGCGAGTCGCCCGCGGCGTCGATGATCTCGTCCATGTTGCCGCCGTAGTGGAAGGTGTGGCAGGCGACGTAGACGAACCCGATGTGCTTCGAGTTGAGGCCGCGGATGACCCGGAGGGCCTCGAGGCCGTCCTCGACGAAGTCGTCCGGGTGCGGGTCGATGAGCACGCGGAGTCCGGCGTCCTCGATGATCGGCAGGAGCTCCTCCATCGAGCGGTAGAAGGCGTCCTCGGACTCCTCGGGGAGTTCGGGGCGGCCGGAGAACTCGGTGTTGATCGTGTCGACGCCGAGGCGCTTCGTGATCTCGATGACCCGCTTCCACTTCGTCACCGCGGCCTCACGGGCTTCACGGTCGGGCCCGGACCACCGGAGGACCGGCAGGACCGACGCGACCTGCACTCCGGCCTTCCGGCACGCGGCAGCGAACGCGTCGACGAGGTCGTCGTCGGCCTTCGGGTGCCGGTAGAAGGGGATGAAGTCCTGGTGCGGGGTGAGCTGCAGGTACTCGTAGCCGAGGTCCGCGACCTTCTGCGGGAACTCCAGCAGCGACAGGTCGTGGTGGAACGGCGTGGGGTCGAGTGCGATCTTCGGCATCGATCAGACCGTCTCGTAGAACGCCGGCTTCGCGGTGGCGTAAGCGACCTGCTCCAGCGCGCCGGACTGCTGCGCGCGCACGGCCACCTCGGCGACGACGGACGCCGTGTAGCCGTCCCAGGCGCTCGGCCCGTCGATGCCGCCGGTCTTGGCGGCATCGACCCAGCGCTGGACCTCTTCGTCGTAGGCGGCGCCGAAGCGCTCCACGAACGACGGGGTGACGCCCTGGCCGGACACGCCCTGCGACACGAGGTTCAGCGAGGTCTCGCGGCCGATGTAGGCGACACCCGACTCGAACACCGCGTCGGTCGTGACCTGGTAGCCGAACTGGGCGTTGACGTTGATCTCGACGATCGCCATCGTGCCCGACTCAGTGGTGAACAGGACGAACTGCGGCTCGGGCAGGTCGGCCGGTGCGAGGGAGTTCTTGCGCGGCTTCTTCACCTCGACGGCGACGATCGGCTCCCCCGTGATGAACGGGATGATGTCGATCTCGTGGATCACCGAGTCGTGGATGAGCATCGACTCGCTGAAGTTCGGCGGGGTCGTCGGGTTGCGGTGCGCGTGGTGCAGCGCGAGCAGGGCACCGTTCGAGCCGGACTCCCGCAGCGCACGGAGCTCCTGGTAGCCCTTGTCGAACCGGCGCATGAAGCCGACCTGGATCTTCGGGCGCTCGGACGTCGCATGCTCGAGCTCGACGATCCGCAGGGAGTCCGCGGCCGACGTCGTGAGCGGCTTCTCGCAGAGGACGGCGAGGCCACGCTCGATGGCGGGCACGAGGACGGGCTCGTGCAGGAAGCCCGGGGTCGCGACGATGACCGCGTCGATCGGGGTGGCCTCGAGTGCGTCCTCGAACGACGACGCGGTGATCGCACCCGGGGCCTTCGCCGCGGCCGCGGTGGCCCGGGCTCTGTCGGGGTCGACGATCGCGACGACGTCGGCGCCGGCGATGGTCGACGTGATGCGACGCACGTGGTCGCTGCCCATCGCGCCCGCTCCGACGACGGCGACGCGGAGGTTCTCGGTGGTGCTCATGCTGGGTTCTCCTGGGGGTGTCAGAGGGCGCGGGCGGCGGCGGTCGAGCCGAAGATGTGCTGGAACGTGCGCTCGGCGATCGGGCCGGGAGCGTCGACGGAGCAGCCGTACATGTCCTGCTCGACGATGCCGAAGATGTCCGGGTTGATCTTCGCGACGGCCTCGATGATGGGCGCGAGCTCCGGGGTGCCGTGCGGCGGCTCGGTCATGATCCCCTGCGCCACCGCGGTGGCGAACGGGACGTCGTTCTTCAGGACGTCCGGGAGCAGGTCGGTGTCGACCTGCTTGAGGTGCAGGTAGCCGACGCGCTCGGGGTGCTCGGCGATGAGCTTCAGGTTGTCGCCGCCGTAGTACGCGAAGTGACCGGTGTCGAGGCAGAGGTTCGTGTACGCCGGGTCCGTCTCGGACAGGAAGCGCACGGTCTCCGTGTAGGTGCCGACGTGGCTGTCCGCGTGCGTGTGGAACTGCTGGTGCACGCCGAACTCCTCGAGCAGCGCCTTGCCGAGCTGGTCGTGGCCCTTGCCGAGGCGCTCCCACTGCTCATCCGTCAGCGTGCGCGACTCGAGCACCTCTTCCGTGGCGTCCGAGCGCCAGAGGTCCGGGATGGTCACGAGGTGCTCGGCGCCGAGCGCGGCGGCGAGACCGGCGACCTTGACGGCCTGGTCCCAGGCGCGCTGGAACTGGTCGTCGCCCTTGTGGAACCCGGTGAAGACGGTGCCGGCTGACAGCTGGAGCCCGCGGGACTCCAGTTCGTCGCGCAGCCGCGAGGGGTCGGTGGGCAGGTACCCGTACGGCCCGAGCTCGATCCACTTGTAGCCGGCCGCGGTCGCCTCGTCGAGGAAGCGCTGCCACGGGACCTGCTTCGGGTCGTCGGGGAACCAGACGCCCCACGAGTCGGGGGCGGTGCCGATCCGGATGGCGTCGGTGGCGGTGGCGGTGTCGGTCATGACGTCGTCGTCTGCTTTCTGCGTGTGGTGGAAGGTGTTCAGCCGAGCAGGGGACGCTGCGCGGCGACCTGCTGCTCGTACGCGGTGCGGGCTTGCTGGGTGCTCGGCAGCGTGGAGGTCTGGGCGACCGGGACGTCCCACCAGCCGTCACCCTCGGGGGCGTAGACGAGCGGGTCCGAGTGGACGTGCACGAGCGTGGTGTGGTCGTTCGCCTTCGCCTGACGCACCGCGGACTTGAGGTCCTCGATCGCGTTCGGCCCGGGCTGCACCTCGATGACGTCGACGCCGTACGAGCGTGCGTTGGCGGCGAGGTCGACGGGGAGCACGTCGTCGCCCTCGAACGAGCCGGTCTCGTCGAGGTAGCGGTACTTCGTGCCGTACCGCTCGGACCCGACCGTCTCGGACAGGTGCCCGATGGACGCGTACCCGTTGTTCTGGATGAGGACGACCACGATCTTGATGCCCTCGGCCACGGCCGTGACGAGCTCGGTGTGCAGCATGAGGTAGCTGCCGTCGCCGACCATGACGATCGCGTCGCGGTCCGGCGCGGCACGGCGGACGCCGATGCCCCCGGCGATCTCGTAGCCCATGCACGAGAACGCGTACTCGACGTGGTACCCGAGCGCGTCCCGCACCCGCCATAGCTTGTGCAGGTCGCCCGGCAGCGATCCGGCAGCCTGGATGACGACGTCGCGCGGATCGGTGGCGGACTGCACGGCGCCGATGATCTCGGACTGACCGGGCACGGCCAGGCCGGACGGTGCGAAGGCCTGGTCGACCACGGCGTCCCACTCCTGCTTCCGCTGCGCGATCTCGGCCGCGTACCCGGCGTCCACCGAGAACGCGGCGAGGTGCTCGGCGAGCGCGACGAGCGCCTCCCGGGCATCCGCGATCAGCGGCAGCTGCGACCCGTGCTTGTAGGCGTCGAACGCGGCGACGTTGACGTTGACGAACGTGACGTCCGGGTCCTGGAAGGCGGTGCGCGACGCCGTCGTGAAGTCGCTGTACCGCGTGCCGATCCCGATGACGACGTCGGCCTGCGCGGCGATCGCGTTCGCCGCGGCGGTGCCGGTCGCGCCGATGCCGCCGAGGTACTGCGGGTGGTCCCAGACGAGCGAGCCGCCGCCGGCCTGCGAGGTGCCGACCGGGATGCCGGTGGCCCCGACGAACGCCGCGAGTTCCTGCTCCGCACCGGAGTACAGGACGCCACCGCCGGCGACGATGACGGGACGCTTCGCCGCCCGGATCGCCGCGACCGCACGCGCCAGCGGCCCGTGCTCGGGCAGCGGCCGGCGGATGTGCCATTCACGCGGCTGCAGGAAGGCGACGGGGACGTCGAGCTGCTCGGCCTGGACGTCCTCGGGCAGGGCGATGGTCACGGCGCCGGTCTCGGCCGGGTCGGTGAGCACCCGCATCGCCGCGAGCGCGATCGAGAACAGCTGCTCCGGACGCTCGACGCGGTCGAAGTACCGGGACAGCGGACGGAACGCGTCGGTCACCTGCAGCGAGGTGTCGTGCGGCAGCTCGATCTGCTGGAGCACCGGGTCGGTCGTGCGCGTGGCGAAGGTGTCCGACGGCAGCAGGAGTGCGGGCAGCCGGTTGGTCGTCGCGAGCGCCGCGGCGGTGAGCATGTTCGCGGCACCCGGGCCGACCGACGCCGTCGCGGCGAAGGTGGCACGGCGGCGGTGCATGCGGGCGAAGCCGACGGCCTCGTGCACCATCGCCTGCTCGTTGCGGGCCTGGTGGTACGGCAGCAGGCCGGGCTGCTCGACGTGGAGCTGCTTGATGGCCTGGCCGACGCCGGCGACGTTGCCGTGCCCGAAGATGCCGAAGATCCCCGGGATGGTGCGTTCGCGGACGTCACCGTCGACGGTCCACTGGTTGGCCAGGAACTCGACGAGTGCCTGGCCGACGGTCATCCTCCGCGTGTTGGTGGTCACGCGAGCTTCCTTTCGTAGGGCAGGCGCGGGTCGATCGACTCGGATTCCCACACCTGGCGGACCCAGCCGTGCGCCGGGTCGTCGGTGATGTTCCAGACGCGTTCCGGGTCGGGCCCGGCCATCACGTTGAGGTAGTACATGTCGTAGCCCGGCGCCGCGACGGCGGGACCGTGCCAGCCGTACGGCACGAGGGCGATGTCGCCGGTCCGCACCTGCCGGAACTCGTCGATCGCGCGGTCGTCGGACGCGTAGGTCCGGTGCAGTGCGAACGGGTCGGCGGTGCTCGGTGCGGAGACCCCGCGCGCGACGGCGGACTCGTAGTAGTAGATCTCCTCGAGGTTCGACTCCTCGCCGGGCACGGACGTGTCGTGCTTGTGCGGCGGGTACGACGACCAGTTGCCGGCCGGCGTGATCACCTCGCACACGATGAACCTGTCCGCGTCGAGCGCCGCCGGGGTGCCGAAGTTGTGCACCTGCCGGCTGGACTGTCCGGCACCGCGGAGCTCGACCGGCACGTCCTGCCGGGCCACGTAGGTGGTCGGTTTGACGGTGTCGGTGGGTGCCTCGGCGACCGCGAGCCGACCGGTGCCGGTGATCCGCGCCTCCGTTCCCGAACCGAGGTACAGGACGTCGGTCGGTCCGTCGAACACGCTCGAACGTCCGTCGAGGGCCTGGTCGCCGTTCCCGGCGGTGCCTTCGTACGTGACGTGGAACGATCCGGCGAGCGGTACGACGATGCGCTCCACGGCGTCGGCCTGGAGGCGCAGCTCGCCCCCGTCGGTCAGCGCGCCGGTCCGCAGACCGGTGTGCGCCCACCCCGCGACACGGGCGTCGATCACGTCCGTCCAGCCCGCCTCGGGGCGGGAGCCGGCGGGGTTGAACCAGTTGTCGATCGTCACGAGCGCTCAGCCGTTCGACGGGAAGCCGAGGTTGATGCCGCCGTGCGACGGGTCGAGCCAGCGGCTCGTGATCGCCTTCTGGCGGGTGAAGAAGCTCACGCCGTCGGCGCCGTACGCCTTGTGGTCGCCGAACAGCGAGTTCTTCCAGCCACCGAACGAGTAGTACGCGACCGGGACGGGGATCGGCACGTTGATGCCGATCATGCCGACCTGCACGTCGCGCTGGAAGCGACGGGCAGCGCCACCGTCGTTGGTGAAGATGGCGGTGCCGTTGCCGTACGCCCCGCTGTTGATGAGCTCGAGGCCCTCCTCGTAGGAGGCGACGCGGACGACGCTGAGCACCGGGCCGAAGATCTCCTCGGTGTAGACGCGGCTCGTGGTGGGGACCCGGTCGATGAGCGTCGGGCCCAGCCAGAAGCCGTTCTCGTCGCCGTCGGGTCGGACGGTGCGGCCGTCCACCACAACCACCGCACCGTCCTGCTCTGCGACCTCGATGTACGAGGCGACCTTGTCACGGTGCTGCTTCGTGACGAGCGGGCCCATGTCGCACCCGCGACGACCGTCGCCGATGCGCAGGGTCGCCGCGCGCTCCGTGATCTTCTCGATGAGCTCGTCGGCCACCGGCTCGACGGCGACGACGACCGAGATCGCCATGCAGCGCTCACCGGCGGAGCCGAAGCCCGCGTTGATGGCGTTGTCCGCGACGAGGTCGAGGTCCGCGTCCGGAAGGACGAGCATGTGGTTCTTCGCACCGCCGAGGGCCTGCACGCGCTTGCCGTGCTTCGTGCCCGTCTCGTAGACGTACTGCGCGATGGGGGTCGACCCGACGAAGGAGATCGACTCGACGTCGGGGCTGGTGAGGAGCCCGTCGACGCTCAGCTTGTCGCCGTTCAGGACGGTGAAGACACCGTCGGGCAGTCCGGCCTCCTTGAACTTCTCGGCGAGCCAGATCGCGGCGCTCGGGTCCTTCTCGCTCGGCTTCAGCACGACGGTGTTGCCCGCGGCGATCGCGATCGGCAGGAACCACAGCGGCACCATGGCGGGGAAGTTGAACGGGCTGATGATGCCGACCACACCGAGCGGCTGACGGATCGAGTACACGTCGATGCCGGTCGACACCTGGTCGCTGAACTCACCCTTGAGCAGGCTCGGGATGTTCGTCGCCAGCTCGACGACCTCTTGCCCGCGGGCGATCTCGCCGAGGGCGTCGTCGATGACCTTGCCGTGCTCGCTCGTGATGATCTCGGCGAGCTCCGCCTTGTCGCGGTTGAGGACCTCGCGGAAGGAGAACAGGATCTGCTGCCGCTTCGACAGCGACAGGTTGCTCCACGCCGGGAACGCCGCCTTCGCACTCGCGATCGCCGCCTGGATCTCCTCCTCGTTCGCGAGGGCGACCTGCTTCGTCGCGACCCCGAGCGCCGGGTCGTACACCGGGGCCGTGTTGCCGGACGTCGACGCGACGCGTGCCCCGTCGATCCAGTGCCCGATGGTCGTGGTGGCGGTCTCGGTGGTGGTCATGCGTTGCTTCCTTCCGGGATGGACGAGTCCATGGTGGTGGCGCCCGCGAGCCGAGCGGCTGGGTCGTGGGATTCTGTGGAGAACCCGGCACGGGCCTCCTGGGTGTGGACGAGCCCGGCGGCCACGTCCACGGCTGCGGCGACGTCGCCGTCCGGCGGGTAGAGCAGCGTGCGGCCGACGACCAGGCCGCGCACCCCGGGGAGTGCCAGCGCGTCGGCCCACTTGGCGTAGGTCTCGAGCGGGCGGGTCGACGGGTCCCCGCCGAGCAGCAGGGTCGGCAGCGTCGTCGCGGCCATCACCCGTTCCATGTCGTCCACGACCGGGATCTTGAGCCAGCTGTACGCGCTCGACTCCCCCAGTCCCGCGGCGATCGCCATCGAGGTGATCACGGCGTCGGCGGTCAGGTCGTTGACCACCCGGCCGTCCTGCCACGCCGACATGAACGGTTCGAGCATGATCGGCAGCCGGAGCGCCGCGGCCTCGCTGACCGCCCGGGCCGTGGCCTCGAGGGTCGGGGCGGTGCCCGAGTCCTCCAGGGCGATGCGCACCAGGAGCTTGGCGAAGTCCAGCCCGGAGTCCTTGATGGCCTGCGCCGAGTACGCCGTGTAGCGGTCGTCCATCTCGAACGTGGCGCCCCGGAGGCCACCGCGGTTCATCGAGCCGACCACGACCTTGTCGTCGAGGGCGCCCAGGAGCGCGAGGTCCTCGAGGACGTCCGGCGTGCCGAGCACCCCGTCCACCCCGGGGCGTCCGAGCGCCGTGACGAGCCGCTCGAGCAGGTCGTACCGGTCGGCCATGGCGGACTCGTCGTTCCGGACGGCCAGGGCTCCGCGCGCCGGGTGGTCGGCGGCCACGATGAAGAGCTTGCCGTCGTCGGCGAGCAGGGAGCGCTTGCGTCGGGCGTCGAGCGCGGCCCGCACGAGCTCGGGCTGCCCGGCGCGGACGTCCCGCAGCCGCGCGAAGTCGGCGGTGCTGATCTCAGGCATTGACGGCCTCCTCCGTGGGGTTGTCCTGCAGGAACTGCTCGATCTCGTCGCTCGTCGGCATCGCGGTGGAGCACTCGAACCGGGTCGCGACGATCGCGCCGGCGGCGTTGCAGAACGCGAGGGTCCGCTCGAGCCCCCAGCCCTGCAGCAGTCCGTGGGTGAGTGCCCCGCCGAAGCCGTCGCCCGATCCGAGGCCGTTGACGACGTCGATTTGGTGCGGGCGGAACTCGACGAACTCGTCCCGGGTCTTGGCGAGGACGCCCTTCGGCCCCTGCTTGACGATGGCGATCTCGACCCCGCGCTCGAGCAGGGCGTCGGCGGCGCGGACGGGGTCGGTCTCGCCGACGGCGACCTCGCACTCCTCGCGGTTGCCCACGGCCACGGTCGCGTGTTCGAGGGCGACGGCGACCTCGCGCGTCGCGGCCTCGGGCGACGACCAGAACATGGACCGGTAGTCGAGGTCGAGCACGGTGTGCCGGGCGGTCGGGGACGCGGCGGCACTGCGCGCTTCGTACGCCACCTGGTGGGCCTGGCGGCTCGGCTCCTCGCTGAGGCCGGTGACCGTCGTCCAGAAGATCTTCGCCCGCTCGATCTCGTGCAGCGGCAGGGACTTCGCCGTGATCATGAGGTCCGGGGCCTTGGGCGCCCGGTAGAAGTACAGCGGGAAGTCGTCCGGCGGGAAGATCTCGCAGAACGCGACGGGGGTGTTCAGCCCCTCGACCGTCTCGACGAAGGCGTTCGCGACACCGAACTCCGGCAGGGTCCTGGCGATGTAGCGGCCGAACGGGTCGTTGCCCGTGCGGGTGATGACCGCCGCGTCGGCTCCGTGCCGGGCTGCCGCGATCGCGACGTTCGTGGCGCTGCCGCCGACGGACTTCGAGAACGTCGAGACGTCTTCGAGCGGCCCCGTCTGCTGCGGGTAGATGTCGACGCTCACACGTCCCATCGTGATCACGTCGTACGCGTGGGGAGCTGGGTTCGTCATGCGACGCGGGGGACCTTCCGTGCGGCTTCATCGGCGGACGATCACGACTGTACACCTTGTTTGCCATAATGTCATGACATGGATTCGGGCGGCCCAGGAGGCGCGGTGTCGGTGGGTCCTGCCAAGGTCGCGACATGCAGATCCTCGCCCTGGTCATCGGTCTCGTGATCGGCGTCGCCGTCGGTGCGGTCGTCGCCTGGTCGCTCGCGCGGTCCCGCGCCGGCGTGGACGCGGCCACGTCCCGCGCCAGCGCCGAGGCGCTCCGGTCGCGCCTCGACGAGGTCCGTCGAGACGCCGAGGAACGGCTCGACGCGCAGGACGCGCAGTACCGGCGGCAGGTCGACTCGCTCGAACGGCGGGCCGCCGAACTCGAGCACCTCGTCCAGCGCATGCACGGCGCCGACGCCGCCCGGACCCAGGGCGAGTCGAAGGTGCTCTCCGCGCTCAGCCCGGTCGCCCAGACGCTCGACGTCATGCGCGCCAAGATCGCCGAGCTCGAACAGTCCCGCAGCGAGCAGTACGGGGCCCTCTCGGCACAGCTGCGCTCCGCTGCCGAGTCCGAGGAACGCCTGCGCGCCACCGCCGACACGCTGGCCAGCGCCCTGTCGTCGAACAGCACGCGCGGCGTCTGGGGCGAGACCCAGCTGCGCAACGTGGTCGAGGCCGCGGGGCTCCTCGAGCGCGTCGACTTCGACGTGCAGTCCTCCGTCACCACGACCGCCGGCACCGCGCGCCCCGACATGGTCGTGCACCTGCCGGGTGGCAAGACCATCGCCGTCGACGCCAAGGTCCCGTTCAGCGCCTACCTGCAGGCCGCCGAGATCCCGGCGACCGCGACCGGCGCCGAAGGAGCCCGGCGCGATGCGCTCATCGGGCAGCACGTCAAGGCACTGCGGGCGCACGTCGACGCCCTCGCCGCGCGGGAGTACTGGACCGGCTACGACGCGTCGCCCGAGCTCACCGTGGCGTTCATCCCGTCGGAGTCGCTCATCTCGAGCGCCCTCGCCGCCGACCCCGGGCTGCTCGACCACGCGTTCCGCAAGCGCATCGCACTCGCGTCGCCGGTGACGCTGTGGTCGGTGCTGAAGACCGTGGCGTTCTCGTGGCAGCAGGACGTCGTCTCACAAGAGGCGCACGAGCTCTTCCGCGTCTCCCGCGAGCTCTACGGCCGCCTGGCCACCATGGCCGGGCACGTCGACAAGCTCGGGCGGTCGATCCGGGGCTCCGTGGTCGACTACAACCGGTTCGTGGGGTCGCTCGAACGACAGGTCCTGCCGAGTGCCCGGCGGCTGTCGCTCCTCGACGAGTCGAAGGTCGTCGCGGACCCGGCGACGATCACCGACGAGCCGCGGCTGCTCACCGCGCCGGAGCTCGTCGGCGCCCTCGACGACGACTGACGCCCGCCCCGGCGCGCTCCGCCGCGCCCCGCTTCGCCCGGCGCCGCCC
>NZ_JABXGF010000090.1:0-5880 GCF_025407985.1 Curtobacterium sp. C2H10
GCGCGGGAGCGGGTGCGGGTGCGCGGCGGCGGGGGCGGTCAGCGCGGGTCCGGCACCAGGCGGGTGAGTCGGGCGGTCACGCGCTCGAGCGGCCCCCTCCCGAGGAACCGCCTCCAGAGCATCGCGAACACGATCGACCCCAGCGCGAACCAGCCCCACGCCGCCGCCGAGTCCGGGTACGTCGGCAGCGCCGCGAGCACGACGAGGTGCCCCGCGTAGACCGTGAGCGGCATCGACCCCACGGCAGCCAACGGGTACCCGATGCGTCGGACGACCTCGCCCCGCCCGTCGAACACCAGCGTGCAGAGCGCGATGACGGCGACGGCCACTCCCGCGGTCCCCACGACGTCGACGATCGACGAGGAGTGGTCCCGCGGCGACAGGAACAGCTGCGCCGTGGCCTCGGCGGCGGTGCTCCCCTCGCCCGCGTACGGCACACCGGGGAACGCGAACCCGGCGTCGGCGGGCACCGGCGCGACCGCGTTGCCGACGAGGTAGGCGAGGGCGGCGACCACCGCGCCGGACGCGAGGAGGACCACCTGGGTGCGCCGTCCCTCCAGTCCGACACGGGCGACCGCGAGACCGACCAGCACGTACGCCAGGAAGGTGACCACGGGGTAGACGAGGCCGAGCTGGACCTCCCACATGCCGGCGTCCGCGTAGAGCGGGACGATGCCGAGGGCGACGACGGGCGACAGCACGGCGCACGCCGCGGCGAGGACCAGCAGCCAGCGCGCACGGACCCGGAGCACCGGGATCGCCAGCAGGAACAGCACGCCGTACGTCGGGAGGATGACGTAGACCGGGGTCTGCAGCGCCATGAGCAGCAGGCCGACCGCGACGACGACGAGCGCGCGGATCGCGAGCCGGCCACGGACCCGACCGATCCGCGGCGGGCCGGGCGGCGACGTCCGACCGCTCGTCAGACCGATCGAGACGCCGGCGAGCACCGCGAAGAGCGACGACGACCGGCCGTGGGCGACGGCGGCCCAGGTGCCGGGGTCCGACCAGTCGACCTGGTCGGCGATGCCCCCGACGTGGGTCGCCATCATGCCGAGCAGCGCCAGCGCACGGGCGACGTCGACGCCCTCGAGCCGGACCCCGGAGACGGACACGCCCCGCAGCGCGGTGGGCGGTGCGGGGCGTGCGGTCGTCATGGCGTTCGCGGTCCGCCGGTCAGCTCGTCGCCGAGCCCGTGCGGGCGTCGACGCGGCCGAGGGACACGTCGACCATGTCCTCGCGCGGGACGACCTTGATGCGCTCGCGGCCCTCGGCCTCGCCGAGGGCGAGCTCGTGGGTGTCGAGGTTGTGCCAACCGTCGAGGTCGGTGTACTCGACACCACGCTCGGCGAGCAGGGCCGGGATCGCGCCCTCGGACGGGTCGGCCGGGGTCCACCAGCTCGCCTGGTCGTTCACGATGTGCTGGACGGTCTCCATCGCGTCGGACTTGGTGTGGCCGATGAGCCCGACGGGGCCGCGCTTGATCCAGCCGGTCGCGTAGACGCCCGGGACCTGCTGGTTGTCGTCGTCGAGGACCTGGCCCTCGTGGTTCGGGATGACACCGTGGCGCTCGTCGAACGGGACGCCCGGCAACGGCGAGCCGAAGTACCCGACCGCGCGGTAGGCGGCCTGGATCGGGATCTCGCGGATCTCGCCCGTGCCCTCGACGCCGCCCTGGCCGTTCGGCCGCGTGCGCTCGTACCGGATGGCGGTGAGCTTGCCGTCCTCGCCGACGAACTCGAGGGGCTTCGCGTAGAAGTGCAGGTGCAGTCGGCGGCTCGCCTGGCCGGTCTCACGGGTGCGCCACTGCTCGAGGACGCGGTTCATCACCATGACCTGCTTGTTCGTGGCGATGGCGGTCTTCGAGGCCTCGTCGTGGTCGAAGTCCTCGTCGTAGACGATCATGTCGACGTCGCGGAGCTCGCCGAGCTCGCGGAGCTCGAGCGGGGTGAACTTCACCTGCGCCGGGCCGCGGCGGCCGAACACGTGCACGTCGGTGACCGGGGACGCCTTGAGCCCCTCGTACACGTTCGCGGGGATCTCGGTCGGCAGCAGGTCGTCGGCGTGCTTCGCGAGGATGCGCGAGACGTCGAGGGCGACGTTGCCGTTGCCGATCACCGCGACGCTCTCGGCCTCGAGCGGCCACGTGCGCGGGACGTCGGGGTGGCCGTCGAACCAGCTGACGAACTCGGCGGCGCCGTACGACCCCTCGAGCTCGACACCGGGGACGTCGAGGTCGGCGTCCTTGATCGCACCCGTCGAGAACACGACCGCGTGGTAGTGCTGCCGGAGGTCGTCGAGGGTGATGTCCTCGCCGAAGCGGACGTTGCCGAACAGCCGGACGACACCGCGGTCGAGCACGTCGCGCAGCGCGTTGACGATGCCCTTGATGCGCGGGTGGTCCGGGGCGACGCCGTAGCGGACCAGGCCGTAGGGGGCGGGCAGCTGCTCGAACAGGTCGATCGACACGTCGTGGCCGTGGGCCTCGCGCAGCAGGATGTCGGCGGCGTAGATGCCGGCGGGGCCTGCGCCGACGATGGCGACTCGGAGGGTGGGCACTGATCGTCTCCAGTTCGTTCGGGTGGGGTGCTCCCGAGGGGGTTCGAGGGGCGGGACCGTCGGTCTCCGCGGCGGTCCGGCGCTAGCGGCTGCGTTCGACGACGGACTCGGCGAAGCGGACGAGTGCCCGCTTGACGGTGCCGTCCGGCAGGGGTGCGAGGGCGTCGACGGCGTCCGTCGCCCAGCGGACCGCGACGGCACGGGTCGCGGCGGTCGCCTCGTGCTCGCGCAGGGCGGCCACGGCGGACTGGTACGGCGCCGAGTCGACGACGTCGTCCGGTGCGGCGTTCACGTCACGCTCGATGCGCCCGAGCAGGTCCACCGCGTCGGGGGCACCGGTCGCGGCGAGGCGCTTGAGCTGCAGCAGCGGCAGGGTGTCGACGCCGGCACGCAGGTCGTTGCCGGCGATCTTGCCGGTCTTGGCCTTCGCGGGGGCGAGGTCGATCACGTCGTCCACGAGCTGGAAGGCCACGCCGACCTTCTCACCGAACGTGCCGACGGCGTCGAGGTACGTGCGGTCGGCGCCCGAGAACATCACACCGGCACGGGCTGCCGTCGCGATGAGCGAGCCGGTCTTGTCGCTGAGCACCTGGATGTAGTGCTCGACCGGGTCGTCCTCGGGCTGGGGGCCCGTCGTCTCGTGGAGCTGCCCCATGCAGAGCCGCTGGAAGGTCTCCGCCTGCATCCGGATGCCCTCGGTGCCGAGGTCGGCCGTGATGAGGCTGGCACGAGCGAACAACAGGTCGCCGGTGAGGATCGCCACGTTGTTGCCGTAGGTCACGTGGGCCGCGGGGACACCGCGTCGGACGGGCGCTTCGTCCATGACGTCGTCGTGGTAGAGCGACGCCAGGTGGGTCGTCTCGATGCTCACGGCGGCCTTCACGACCGCGTCGGTCACCCCGTCACCGAGCTGCGCGATGAGGAGCGTGAGCGTCGGCCGGATCCGCTTGCCCCCGGCCGACAGCAGGTACCGGCTCGTGGTGTCGGCGAGGGTGTCGGTGGAGCGCATGGCTTCCTCGAGCCCCTGCTCGACGAGCTCGAGGCCGTCGTCGACCGCGGCGATGAACCGGCGTTCCGCGGGCGTGGCGAACAGTCGCTCGCCGATGCCCAGCGATGCGCGGAGACTCGGTGCGCGACGTGCGACCGGGACGCTCGGATTCAAGTGCTGCTCCGTGTTCGGGGGTGGAGGGACCGGTCAGGCGTCGGTGGGGTCGACGCTCGGCTGCTCACCGGTGTGCTGGTGCTCGCGACGGGCCTTGGCACGCCGGGCGACGGACTCGCGGACCTCGCCCGCGACGGGCTTGCGACCGCGGTGCAGTGCGACGATACCCGCCGTGAGGTTCCGGTAGGCGACGACCGAGAACCCGACGCCGCGCAGCCACTGGCTGAGGACCTGCTGGTCGGGCCACGCCTCGATCGACTCGGCGAGGTAGCGGTAGGCCGCCGGGTTGCTGCTGGACAACCGTGCCACGCCCGGGAGCACGCGCTTGAGGTACGTGCCGTACCCGAAGCGGAGCAGGGCGAGCGGCGGCGTGGAGAACTCGCAGATGACGACACGACCGCCGGGCTTGAGGACCCGGAGCATCTCGCCGAGGGCCTGCATCGGGTCGTTCACGTTGCGCAGCCCGAACGAGATCGAGACGGCGTCGAAGGTGTCGTCGTCGAAGGGCAGCTGCTCGGCGTCGCCCTCGACGAAGGTGATCTCGGGGTGGCGTTCACGGCCGACGGCGATCATGCCCGCGGAGAGGTCGAGCGCCGTGACCTCGGCACCCTTCTTCGCGAAGGCCGCCGCGCTCGTGCCCGTCCCCGCGGCGATGTCCAACACCTTCTCGCCGGGCTGGGGGTCGACCGCGCGGACCGTCGCGACACGCCACAGCGGAGCGTTGCCCGCCGAGAGGATGTCGTTCGTGAGGTCGTACTTCGCGGCGACGTCGTCGAACATGGCCGCCACCTCGTCCGGCCGCTTGTTCAGGTCCGCTCTGCTCACCCACAACATCCTAGAGGTCGTGCCCGGACGTTCCCCGCGCGGCGCGTACGATCTGTGGGGTGACCCGAACCACCACGGCGGCCCCACCGCTGACGGTCTCGACCCGGATCCTCGACGACCCGGGCGCCGTCCTCCGCCACACCCTCCGGGACAGCCCGCTCGCGTTCGTCCGGAACGGCGACGGGATCGTCGGCATCGGCGAGGCCGTGCGGTGGACGTTCACCGGCCCGGACCGGATGCGCGAGGCCTCGGCAGCCTGGCGGTCCCTGGTCCGCGACGCCGTGGTCGACGACCCCGTGCAGCTGCGCGGCACCGGGCTCGTCGCGTTCGGCTCGTTCGCGTTCGCCGACGACTCGACCGAGACGAGCGTGCTGATCGTCCCGCGCGTCGTGATCGGCCGCCGCCGCGGGAAGGCCTGGCTCACCGCCGTCGACACCACGCTCGACCCCGAACCCCTCACCTTCACGCGCACGTCGGTGCCGGTGCCGCGCGTCGGTCCGCACGTGTCCGTCGCGCTCCGTCCCGGTGCCATCGACGAGGACGCCTACGCCGAGACGGTCGCCGACGCCGTCCGGCGGATCACCGCCGGCGACGCCGAGAAGGTGGTGCTGGCGAGGGACCTCGTCGGGACCCTCCCCGACGGCGCCGACCAGCGAGCGATCCTGCTCGACCTCGCCGAGGCGTACCCGCAGTGCGTCACGTTCGCCGTCGACGGGATCGTGGGCGCGACGCCCGAGACCCTCGCCCGGACCGACGGCACCCGGCTCTCGGCACGCGTGCTCGCGGGCAGTGCGGCGCGCGGGACCGACCCGGTGTCCGACCGCGCCGCCGCCGAGGCCCTCGCCGCGAGCGCGAAGGACGTCGAGGAGCACGGCTTCGCCATCCAGAGCCTGCTGGCCGCGCTCGCCCCGATCGCGTCCGACCTCCGCGCCGACCCGGAGCCGTTCCGGTTGCAGCTGCCGAACCTGTGGCACCTCGCGACCGACGTCCAGGCGACGCTGCCGGTCGGCACGACCTCGCTCGACGTCGCCGACGCCCTGCACCCGACCGCCGCGGTCGCGGGGACCCCGACCGACGTCGCCGTCCGGCTCGTCTCCGAGCTCGAGGGCGTCGACCGCGGTCGCTACGCCGGGCCGGTCGGGTGGCTCGGGGCGAACGGGGACGGCGAGTGGATGCTCGCGTTGCGGAGCGCCCGGATCACCGGCGACGGCACCGTGCGGGCGTGGGCCGGCGCGGGCATCGTGGCCGGGTCCGACCCGGCGCGCGAGGTCGCCGAGACGGCCCTGAAGTTCCGGCCGGTCACCGACGCACTCGCCTAGTCGACTGCCAGGAGG
>NZ_JABXGF010000091.1:0-4643 GCF_025407985.1 Curtobacterium sp. C2H10
GGCCTACGACTTCGCCGAGCCCGCCGTCGCGATCATCAAGCACGCCAACCCGTGCGGGATCGCGATCGCCCCGGCGGGCGCTGCGGGTGCCGCCCGTGCGGACGAGGCGACGCAGGCGATGCCGGCGAGTCGCGCCTCCGGGGCCGACGATGCCACGCGAGCCATGCCGACCGCGCAGCCCGGCGGCGCCGACGACGCGACGCGCGTCGAGGATGCGCAGCGGCCGAACGCCTCGGACGACGTCGGGACCAGGGTGCTCGGCGCGCAGGGGGGCCGCAGTGCGGACGGCGCGACCGGAGCGGTCGGCCGTGTCGGAGGCCCGCGTGGCCCGGTCGCGGCACCCCCGGCACCGGCGCCGGACGACCGACCTCGGCGCCGACGCGGGCCGATCATCGCCGCCGTGGTGATCGGTGTGCTCGTGCTCGCCGGCATCGTCGTCGCCGTGTTCGCCCTGAACGGGGACGACGGGTCGACGCCGGCACCGACCCAGTCGAGCTCGCCCTCGACCGACGACCAGCAGCCGAGTGAGCCGGCGGAGCAGCCGTCCGAGCCGGCCGAGCAGCCCTCCGAACCGGCCGAGCAGCCGTCCGAGCCCGCACAGCAGCCGTCCGAACCGGCCGAGCAGCCGTCCGAGCCGGCACAGCCGAGCGACCCGGCGGACGACCCCTCGGTGGGGCCGCAGCCGTCGAGCCCGGCGTCCAACCCCGTGCAGGCCCCGCAGGACGGCGCCGACCCGGCCGTCGACACGAGCGGTCCGGGCAGCTCCGGCCCCGGGAACTCGGCGAACGCGCCGGGGCACAACCGGGGCTGACACGCCGAGGGTTTTCCTCCAGACGGTGGACCAAATACGCTGGGCCGGTGCGAGAACTGCAACGGAGCGGTGGCCCGACGACGGCCGTCGCCGCGCGGAACGGTGTCGGCTTCGGTTCGGCGGAGGGCTGGCTGGTCGAACGACCCGCGGGTGAGCACGTCGTCGCCGCGGTCGTCCCCGGGTTCGCCGGTCGGACGATCGAGTCGGGTGACGAACTCTCGTGGGTGTGGTTCCCGGAGCGCGTGCTGCCGGACGGTGCGACGGAACCCACCGAGGACGACCTGCCGCACTTCTGGGACGCGACCGCGTTCGCGCTCGACCTGGTCTGCACCGACGGCACGCGGCTGACCGACGCGGCGCGCGACCAGTACGGCGACGTGCTCACGCCCGAGGCGCAG
The DNA here is from genome assembly GCF_025407985.1 of Curtobacterium sp. C2H10. NCBI lineage: Bacteria > Bacillati > Actinomycetota > Actinomycetes > Micrococcales > Microbacteriaceae > Curtobacterium > Curtobacterium sp. C2H10. Next base: position 1,210 of record NZ_JABXGF010000091.1, read on the forward strand.
GACGCCGCGCGCAAGCAGTGGGTCGACCAGTGGAACCGTCGGGCGGTGGACCTCACCCCGCTCGCGGGCCGGGTCGTGGACCGCCTGGAGGCGCGGCTCGGCTCCGCCCCGCACCCTACGACCGCAGACGGGTCGCGCCCGCACCTCCGCGGCTGGCTCGACGCCGTCCGGATCGGTCCCGCGCGCCCCACCCCGCGCACCCCGCTCGACCACGTCCGCACGACCCGCGGCACGCAGGCGTCCTCGCGGTTCTCCCGCGGCAACAACGCCCCGCTGGTCGGCATCCCGCACGGCGGGGTCTTCGGCCTGCCCATGACCGACGCCTCGAGCAACCGCTGGCCGTACGCCTACCAGGAGCACGACCGCACCGACGCGACCGGCCGGGTCCGCCCGGCGATCCAGGCCTTCGCGACGAGCCACATCCCGTCCCCGTGGATGGGGGACCGGGGCGTCTTCCAGGTCATGCCCTCCCCGCTCGACACCCCCGATCCCGACCGGGCCGCTCGCGCCCTCGGCTTCGACCACGACGACGAGCAGGACGGCCCGCACCGCTACCGGGTCGCCCTCGACCAGGGCGTCACGGCCGAGATGACCGCGGGGGAGTTCGCCCTCGGCTTCCGGTTCACGGGCACCCGGAGCATCGTGCTCGACCACCACGGCCGGGTCTCGGACGTCTCGGTGACGGTCACGGACGGCACCGCCGTGGTCGAGGTCCTGCTCGACGACCGTCCGGGCACCCCGCCCCACTTCGTGCACCTGCGGGTCCCCGGGGTGACGGCCGACCACACCACCGTCGGCGAGCAGCAGCTCCGCGGCTGGTTGTCGCTGTCCGACCAGGCCGAGGGCACCGACGTGCTGCTCGGGATCTCCACGGTCTCGTTCGAGGACGCCCGCGCGAACCTCGACGCCGCCGGCCCCTTCGACACCATGCGCGCCCGTGCCGAGCGGCTCTGGACGGACGAGCTCGCCACGCTCTCCGTCGAGGGTGCGACCCCCGACCAGCTGACGAGCCTGTACTCGGGGCTCTACCGCCTGTTCCTCTACCCGAACCGTGCCGGCGAGACCGCGCGCGACGGGGTTGCCCGGCACCGCTCCCCGTACGGCAGCGTGCAGGCCGAGCCGATCCGCGACGAGCCCGGTCCCGAGGTCGTCGACGGACCCTTCACCACCACGAACGGGTTCTGGGACACCTACCGGACCGCCTGGCCGCTCCTCGCCCTGCTCACCCCGGAGACGGCGGGCCACCTCGCGCAGGGCTTCGTCGAGCACCACCACGACGGTGGGTGGACGCCCCGGTGGAGTGCCCCCGGCGCCGAGGACTGCATGACCGGCACCACGAGCGACACCGTCTTCGCTGACCTCGCGGTGAAGGGCGTCACCGGGTTCGACCTCGCGCAGGCGTACCGCAGCGCACTGCGGAACGCGACCGTCCCGCCGCGCGACGAGCGTGTCGGACGCAAGGGGAGCCTCCCGGGTGCCTTCCGCGGCCACGTCGACACCGCGACCCACGAGGGGATGAGCTGGACCCTCGACGCGGCCATCAACGACTGGGGCCTCGCCGTCATGGCGGGCCGGCTCGCCTCGCGCGCCCGGACACCCGCCGACCTCGCCCGCTACGAGGCCGAGTCGGAGTGGTTCGCCCGTCGCTCCCTGCAGTACCGGAACGTGTTCGACTCCGAACGGGGCTTCTTCATCGGGCGCGACCCCGACGGGTCGTGGCGGGTCGGCACCGAGTTCGACCCGCGGGACTGGGGCGACGACTACACCGAGACGAACGCGTGGGGGACCGCCTTCACCGCTCCGCACGACGGCGCCGGCGTCGTCGACCTGCACGGCGGCCCGTCCCGCTTCGACGCCGCGCTCGACGCGTTCTTCACCACCCCGGAGACCGGCGCGACCGTCCGCTCCGGCTCGTACGGCTTCCCGATCCACGAGATGACCGAGGCCCGCGACGTGCGGATGGGGATGCTCGGGCTCTCCAACCAGCCCGCGCACCACATCCCGTTCTTCCCGATGTTCACCGGGCGGCACGACGAGGCGCACCGCATCGTCCGCGAGGCGCTGCACCGGCTCTTCGTCGGGTCCGACCTCGGGCAGGGCTACCCCGGCGACGAGGACAACGGCGAGATGAGCGCCTGGTACGTCTTCGCGACGATCGGCCTCTACCCGCTGGCGCCGTCCACGGGCACCTACGTCCTCGTGCCGCCGTCGGTCCGCAGGACGGTGCTGCAGCAGCCTGGGCCCACGCCGCCGGTTCCTGACCGACGCGCCAGCGGCGGGCAGGCCGAGTCGGTCGGGAGAGGCGCGCCCACCGTCATCGAGGTCGCCGACGGCTCCGAGGGCGCGTACGTCGCGTCGGTGACGGTCGACGGCTCACCCTGGACGTCGGTGAGCATCCCCCACTCGGTGGTGGTGTCGGCGTCGCGGATCGTGTTCACGCTGTCGCCCGAGCCGCAGGGCTGGGCATCGGACACCCGCCCGGTGTCCGCGTCCGACGTGCACGGGTACCGGGACACCCCCGTCGACCTGCTGCCGGTCGGCCTGTCGTCCGCCGACCTCCCGTCGCCCGCCTCCTCGCTCGTCGACGACACCGGGCGGACGGTCACGGCGCTCGCCGCCGGGACCTCGGTCTCGTTCGACGTCCCCGACGTCCCGACCTCGCTCTACACGGTCACCGCGGCGGAACCCGGTGTCCACTCGTGGGAGGCCGCGCTCGGGGACACCCGCGTCGCCGTGCAGGACGCCGTGTTCGACTGGGCCGGGCAGACCCGGGTGTTCCGGTTGCAGGGCTCCGGGACGGCCTTCACGTTCACGGCCGTCTCCGACCTCGCGCTCACCCAGCTCGAGCTGATCGCGGCGGACGGACAGCGTTGACCCGCCGTTCACCGGGCGGGGGCATGCTCGGCCCATGTCGATGAGCACACCCTTCGATCCCGAACAGGACGGCCGCTCGATCCCCGTGGACGGCTCCGACGAGGACGAACTGCAGATCGAGGAGGACCGCGGCGCCGACGTCGGCGAGGACTCCGCCGACCCGAGCGTCTCACCGGTCCGTCGCGACGACGAGGACGAGGCCGGCGGCGGTCCGGTGTTCCGGCGACCGCAGGCCGGCGACCGCCTGCACCCGGACGATCTCTGACGCGTTTCCAGGGCGATTGCCAAGCGGACCGGGCATGCTCGGGCGCATGTCGATCGCGAACTCGTGGGACCCGTCCGGTGGCCGTGCCATCCCCGAGGACCAGGTGAAGGAAGACGGGCTCGAGCTCGACGAGGAGTCGGCCGCCGAGCTCGGCATCACGTTCGACGTCGTCGGCGGAGCGTCAGCCGACCCCGCGGGGGTGTCGCCCGTGGACGTGGCGGTCCCGAGCGCCCCGACCCGCGCCGACTGACCCGCGCGCCGCGCCCCGCGCTGCTGCCCGCGCGCCGCGCGCTGC
>NZ_JABXGF010000092.1:0-3617 GCF_025407985.1 Curtobacterium sp. C2H10
GCGCACCCGCGCCCGGGCGACCACCCGCGGCCCGCACCTGCCCGCCGGTCGCGACCCGCGCCTCCTGGGCCGGCCGCTACTGCAGCGCCGCCGTGAGCCGCGCGACGTTGTCGAGCACCTGCGACCGACGCGGCCGCTCCACCCACGCGTCGAGCGTCAACTCGAAGCTGTGCTCCTTGTAGGCGTCCTGGACCTCGCGCAGCGCATCGACGAAACGGCTGCCGCGGACCATCACGGAGACCTCGAGGTTGAGGCTGAACGACCGCATGTCCATGTTGCTCGACCCGATCACCGCCACGTCGTCGTCGATCGTGAAGTGCTTCGCGTGCAGGATCGTCGGCGCCCGGTACAGCCAGATCTTCACGCCGGCCCGGAGCAGCCCCTCGTAGTAGGAGCGCTGCGCGTGCCACGTCATCGCGTGGTCGCCCATCTCGCCGACGAACAGCTCGACCTCGACCCCGCGCTGCGCCGTCGTGGTGATGGCGTAGAGCATGGAGTCGTCGGGGACGAAGTACGGCGAGGTGATCGACACCTTCTGCTGGGCCGAGTAGAGCAGGGCGTTGAAGAGGCGCAGGTTGTTCTCGCCGTCGAACCCGGGGCCGGACGGGACGACCTGGCAGTCGAGTGCGTCACCGCGGTCGGCCCGCTGGACGGGGTCGCTCTCGCGGAGCAGCAGCTCGTCGGTCTCGCTGTACCAGTCGGTCACGAACAGGGCGTTGAGCCCGGCGACGACGGGACCCTCGAACCGCGCGAAGAGGTCCTTGTACTGCATGCCCTTGTCGATGTGGGACTTCAGGTCGTAGGACTTGTCGATGAGGTTCTGCGACCCGGTGAACGCGATCGACCCGTCGATGACCACGATCTTCCGGTGGTTGCGGAGGTCCGGGCGCTGGAACTTCCCCTGCAACGGCAGCAGCGGGAGCATGAGGTGCCACTCGATGCCCGCGCGGTCCATGAACGCGAGGGTGTCCTTGTAGCCCGGGTAGCCGCGGCTCGCCCAGTGGTCGAGCAGGACCCGGACGGTGACGCCGCGGGCCTGGGCGCGGGCGAGCGCCTCGAAGAACGGGCGCGTGGTGTCGTCGAGGGTCGCGATGTAGAACTCGACGTGCACGAACCGCCGCGAGCCGTCGATCGCGCGGGTCATCTCGGCGATCGACTCGTCGTAGTCGGGGTAGAGCTCCGCGGAGTTGCCGCCCACCAGGGGCATGGCGCCGAGTTCGCGGTTCAGGCGGGTGATGCTGTCCAGCCACGCCGGCCACGGGTGGTCGCGCCGGACGCGCTCGATCCCCTCGGTCTGCTCGAGGATGTACGCGTTGATCTCGGTCTGCTTCTCACGCCGGGCGTGCGGGAGCTTCGTCGACCCGATGACGAGGAAGACGATGAACCCGATGTAGGGGATGAGGAAGATCGCCAGCAGCCAGGCCGTCGCGGTCTGCGGCTTCCGGTTGATCGGGACGTAGATGATCGAGAAGACGCGGATCGCCAGGTCCAGCAGGACCAGGAAGACCGTGATGGCGACGGTGAGCCAGTGCTCCACAGCGGCGGGCGGCGCGTCAGCGGAAGTTGATGAACTGCAGCGGCACGTCGAACTCTTCACCCTTGAGGAGCTGGATCGTGTTCTGCAGGTCGTCGCGGCTCTTCGAGGAGACGCGCAGTTCGTCGCCCTGGATCTGGTTCTTCACGGTCTTCGGGGCGTTGGCCCGGAGGAACGCGCCGATCTTCTTCGCCACGTCCTGCTCGATGCCGTTCTTGAACTTCACCTCGATGCGGTACTCCTTGCCCGACGGGTACGGGTCGCCCGCGTCGAGGCTCTTGAGGCTGATGTTCCGCTTGATCGCCTTGCTCTGCAGGACGTCGAGGACGGCCTTCGCGCGCTCTTCGGAGTTCGCCTTGATGAGGACGTCCTCACCGCTGAACGCGATCGATGCGTCGGCGCCCTTGAAGTCGTACCGCTGCTCGATCTCCTTGGCGGCCTGGTTGAGGGCGTTCTCCGCCTCCATCTTGTCGACCTTGCTGACCACGTCGAAGGAACTGTCTGCCATGCGGGACAGCCTAACGGCGGACGGGAGGCGCGGTTCGGCACCCGTGGATCGGCCCGCGGTGGTCACGAGCACCGTCTCGGATCGGCTATGCTTTCATGCGCGCCTTCGGTTGGTGACTACACGGGCCGGGTGCGCACATGGCAAGTTACCCAAGCGGCCAAAGGGATCTGACTGTAAATCAGCCGGCGTAGCCTTCGGGGGTTCGAATCCCTCACTTGCCACCATCGGAACGGCCCCGTCCTCATCGGACGGGGCCGTTCCGTTTCCGCGAGGATGGACGCATGCCCTCCGACCTCACCCCCGTCCAGTTCGCCGACCTCGCCGAGTCCATCGCCCGTGAGGCAGCAGCGCTCGCCGCGCGCCGACGGGTCGAGGGGGTCGAGGTCGCCGACCGGAAGTCGAGCATCGTCGACGTGGTCACGGCTGCCGACCGTGAGGTCGAGGCACTCGTCCGGGCACGGATCGCCGAGGCCCGGCCGGACGACGCGTTCTTCGGTGAGGAGTCCGGCACCGGCGCGGGGACCTCGGGCATCACGTGGGTGGTCGACCCGATCGACGGCACGGTCAACTACCTCTACGGCAGCGCCGAGTACGGCGTGAGCATCGGCGTGGTGCGCGGCCCGGCCGACCCGACCTCGTGGGAGCCGATCGCCGGCGTGGTCGTCCAGCCCGCGACCGGCGTCGTGTTCCGCGCGGCCGCCGGCGAGGGTGCCACGCGCGACGGGGTCCCGCTGCACGTCGGGACGCCGGCCTCGCTCGCCGAGACGCTCGTCGCCACCGGCTTCGGGTACACCGCCGAGCGCCGACGGCAGCAGGTCGCGGTGCTCGCCGGACTCATCGGCGAGGTCCGCGACATCCGCCGTGGGGGAGCGGCCTCGCTGGACTGCTGCGCGGTGGGCGTCGGCACCGTGGACGCCTACTACGAGCGCGGGATCAACCCGTGGGACATGGCCGCCGGGTCGATCGTCGCCCGTGAGGCCGGCGCCGAGACCCGGATCTGGGAGGCCGGCGGCACGCGGTCGTTCCTCTTCGCCGCACCCGCCGTCGCGGACGAGCTCGCGGACCTGCTGCGGCGCCTCGAGGAGTCCGTGCTCGCCGGGTGAGGACATCCCGAGGACTGGCGTCTCCCGGACGCTCCTGCTAGCGTGCTCGGGTCCCGTTATCTGCTCGTTACCAACGAGCGCGTCTCGCCCCGATCAGGATCCACGCCGAACACATGCCCCACGCTCCCCTCACGCCCGTGCACACCGACGGCTCCGCGGACGCTCCCGCACCGGTCGTCCACCTGACCCGACGGGCCCGCATCGAGGCGGAACGCGCGGCGGCGACGGCGTCCTCCGGGGGAGCACCGGAGCGCGTCGAGCACGCGACGGCCGTGGCGGAGCCGAGCCGCGCCTCCCGGGCCGCCCTCGGTGACGCGACCTTCGACGACCTGGTGAGTCCGGGGACACCCGCGACCCCGGCCGCACCCGTGTCGCCCGTCGACCTCGCGCCGGCCTCGCCCGCGATGCCCGCGGCGACCGCATCGCCCGTGACGCCGCCGGCGCCCTCGTCGCCGGTCGTGGCTGCTACCCC
>NZ_JABXGF010000093.1:0-3425 GCF_025407985.1 Curtobacterium sp. C2H10
TGGTGATTGTTCGAGTCGATCGCAATTTTAATCTTTGTGGTCAAGTTTCTAAGAGCAAACGGTGGATGCCTTGGCATCTGGAGCCGAAGAAGGACGTAGAAATCTGCGATAAGCCTCGGGGAGCTGATAATCGAGCTGTGAGCCGAGGATTTCCGAATGGGGAAACCCCGCTGGGCGCTTTTGTGACCTGGTGACTCCCGCCTGAATATATAGGGCGGGTAGAGGGAACGTGGGGAAGTGAAACATCTCAGTACCCACAGGAAGAGAAAACAACATGTGATTCCGTGAGTAGTGGCGAGCGAAAGCGGATGAGGCTAAACCGATCATGTGTGATAGCCGGCGGGCGTTGCATGGTCGGGGTTGTGGGACACGTCGCTCAGTTCTGCCGGACTGGGGCGGTTACAGCGCATCATAGTCGAACCGGTTTGAAAGCCGGGCCGTAGTGGGTGCCAGCCCCGTAGACGAAATGGTGTTATGGCCGGATGTGTATCCCAAGTAGCACGGGGCCCGAGAAATCCCGTGTGAATCTGTCAGGACCACCTGATAAGCCTAAATACTCCCAGATGACCGATAGCGGACAAGTACCGTGAGGGAAAGGTGAAAAGTACCCCGGGAGGGGAGTGAAATAGTACCTGAAACCGTTTGCTTACAAACCGTCGGAGCCTCCTTGTAGGGGTGACGGCGTGCCTTTTGAAGAATGAGCCTGCGAGTTAGTGATATGTGGCGAGGTTAACCCGTGTGGGGCAGCCGTAGCGAAAGCGAGTCTGAATAGGGCGATTTGAGTCGCATGTCCTAGACCCGAAGCGAAGTGATCTATCCATGGCCAGGTTGAAGCGACGGTAAGACGTCGTGGAGGACCGAACCCACTTCAGTTGAAAATGGAGGGGATGAGCTGTGGATAGGGGTGAAAGGCCAATCAAACTTCGTGATAGCTGGTTCTCTCCGAAATGCATTTAGGTGCAGCGTTGCGTGTTTCTCGCCGGAGGTAGAGCTACTGGATGGCCGATGGGCCTCAACAGGTTACTGACGTCAGCCAAACTCCGAATGCCGGTGAGTGAGAGCGCAGCAGTGAGACGGTGGGGGATAAGCTTCATCGTCGAGAGGGAAACAACCCAGACTACCAACTAAGGCCCCTAAGCGTGTGCTAAGTGGGAAAGGATGTGGAGTTGCATAGACAACCAGGAGGTTGGCTTAGAAGCAGCCACCCTTGAAAGAGTGCGTAATAGCTCACTGGTCAAGTGATTCCGCGCCGACAATGTAACGGGGCTCAAGCACACCGCCGAAGTTGTAGATTTCGCACACTCGATAAGCCTTCGTGGTTCAGTCGTGCGGAGTGGTAGGAGAGCGTCGTGTGGCGAGTGAAGCGGCGGAGTGATCCAGCCGTGGACGCTACACGAGTGAGAATGCAGGCATGAGTAGCGAAAGACGGGTGAGAAACCCGTCCTCCGAAAGACCAAGGGTTCCAGGGCCAGGTTAATCCGCCCTGGGTAAGTCGGGACCTAAGGCGAGGCCGACAGGCGTAGTCGATGGACAACGGGTTGATATTCCCGTACCGGCGAACAACCGCCCAAGCTAATCCAGTGGTGCTAAGAGTCCTAACCCGCATTGACCGGATCCCTTCGGGGTGATGGCGTGCGGTCTAACGCTCGACCCCATGCTGGTGCGGTTAGCGTATGAACAGGTGTGACGCAGGAAGGTAGCTGAGCCAGGCGATGGTATCCGTAAGGTGATCCTGGTGTAAGGATGTAGGGCTGACGATAGGCAAATCCGTCGTCTGTATGCCTGAGATCCGACGCGTACCCGTAAGGGGAAATCAGTGATCCTATGCTGCCGAGAAAAGCATCGACGCGAGGTTGCAGCCGCCCGTACCCGAAACCGACTCAGGTGGTCAGGTAGAGAATACCAAGGAGATCGAGAGAATCGTGGTTAAGGAACTCGGCAAAATGCCCCCGTAACTTCGGGAGAAGGGGGGCCGGACACGTGATGCGGACTTGCTCCGCTGAGCGTTGAAGGCCGCAGAGACCAGTGGGAAGCGACTGTTTACTAAAAACACAGGTCCGTGCGAAGTCGCAAGACGATGTATACGGACTGACGCCTGCCCGGTGCTGGAAGGTTAAGAGGAAGGGTTAGCCTTTGGGCGAAGCTCTGAATTTAAGCCCCAGTAAACGGCGGTGGTAACTATAACCATCCTAAGGTAGCGAAATTCCTTGTCGGGTAAGTTCCGACCTGCACGAATGGCGTAACGACTTCCCAGCTGTCTCAACCGCGAACTCGGCGAAATTGCACTACGAGTAAAGATGCTCGTTACGCGCAGCAGGACGGAAAGACCCCGTGACCTTTACTACAGCTTGGTATTGGTGTTCGGTGTGGCTTGTGTAGGATAGGTGGGAGACTGTGAAGCGGGCACGCTAGTGTTCGTGGAGTCATTGTTGAAATACCACTCTGGTCACTCTGGATGTCTAACGTAGGACCCTGATCGGGTTCATGGACAGTGCCTGGTGGGTAGTTTAACTGGGGCGGTTGCCTCCCAAAGAGTAACGGAGGCGCCCAAAGGTTCCCTCAACCTGGTTGGCAATCAGGTGGCGAGTGTAAGTGCACAAGGGAGCTTGACTGTGAGACTGACAGGTCGAGCAGGGACGAAAGTCGGGACTAGTGATCCGGCAGTGGCTTGTGGAAGCGCTGTCGCTCAACGGATAAAAGGTACCTCGGGGATAACAGGCTGATCTTGCCCAAGAGTCCATATCGACGGCATGGTTTGGCACCTCGATGTCGGCTCGTCGCATCCTGGGGCTGGAGTAGGTCCCAAGGGTTGGGCTGTTCGCCCATTAAAGCGGTACGCGAGCTGGGTTTAGAACGTCGTGAGACAGTTCGGTCCCTATCCGCTGCGCGCGTTGGAAATTTGAGAAGATCTATCCCTAGTACGAGAGGACCGGGATGGACGAACCTCTGGTGTGTCAGTTGTTCTGCCAAGGGCACCGCTGATTAGCTACGTTCGGACCGGATAACCGCTGAAAGCATCTAAGCGGGAAGCCGTCTTCGAGATGAGATTTCCATGCACCTTGAGTGTGAGAGGCTCCCAGCAGACTACTGGGTTGATAGGCCGGATGTGGAAGCGGGGACTAACGACCCGTGGAGCTGACCGGTACTAATAAGCCGAAGACTTGACAACACAACTATTTCCCACACTTCGGTGTGGGGCTCGCGTCCACTTTGTGGTTCCCGACAGACGATCGGGAACAAGAAACTGAACACCGCGCATGCGCGGAACAGCTTTCGAACTTCCAAGCGATTGGGTCGAAGGTGTTCCGGTGGTCATAGCGAGAGGGAAACGCCCGGTCACATTCCGAACCCGGAAGCTAAGCCTCTCAGCGCCGATGGTACTGCAAGGGGGACCTTGTGGGAGAGTAGGACGCCGCCGGACTCAA
>NZ_JABXGF010000094.1:0-1831 GCF_025407985.1 Curtobacterium sp. C2H10
GCACCGGTCGACCCGAACGCGACGACGCCGATCTCGGACACCTCCGGCACGAACCGGACGATCCCGATCTCCGACACGAACGCCACGAACGCCACGCGCGCGTATGGCGACGGCGCGAACCGCGCGTACGGCGAGGGCGCGACCCGCGCGTACGGCGACGCCGCCACCCCGACCCGGGCGCCCCTGGGTTCGCCGGCATCGCCCGCCGGCACCCGCGGCTCGACCGCGTCCGGCGCGGACACCGACAACGCCGACGCGGTCGACGACGTCCGGCCGAGCAGCCCTCGCGGCACCGACCGTCCCGCCACGGACCCCCGGAGCAGCGGGCCCCGCGGGGCGGACACGACCGGTCCCGACGCGAGCGCGACGCCGCCGGTCGCCAAGCCGACCTCGGCGGACGCGCACGTCAACCGCACCACGGAGTCCGACGCCCGCGGTGTCGACGCCTCGACGACCGCACACACCCGGTCGATCCCGACCCGCATCGCGGACGGCCCCGCCGAGCCGGCCGATGCGAACGAGACCTCGGAAGCGCCCTACACGCAGCCGATCAGCGCGAGCGAACTCCGTCGACGCGTTGCCGACGACGACGAGTAGGCAGTCGCCGAACGACACGAAGGCCGCCGTCCCGATGGACGGCGGCCTTCGTCGTGTGCCCCCGGCAGGAATCGAACCCGCGGCACGGTGGGTAGAAACCACCTGCTCTATCCACTGAGCTACGGAGGCGGACGGCCCCGATTCTATCCGCGACCCTCGCCGAGGTGCTGCACGAACCGATCGACCTCCCGCTGCGACCGGAGGTGGACGATGCGCAGGTGCGGTGCGGTCTCGACGAGCTCGGGCACCCGACGACGCGTCACGTTCCGGGTGCTGATGCCCCAGCGCAGGATGTGGCCGCGATCGGTGAAGAACGTCCACAACGACGGTTCGACGTTGCCGTTCCACATCTCGATGCGCCCGAACCGACGGTGGAGCGTCCGACGCAGCAGCCGCCAGAGCGCCTGGGCAGTCGGCAGGTCGATCCACACGAGCGTGTCTGCACGGTTCGCCAGCATCGCCCGGACGGAGGTGTACTGCCACTCCGTCACCCACGCGGGTTCGCTCGTGTACCGCTCGACGTCGGCGACGAAGGTGTCCCGCGGGACCCAGCCGGGCCCGTGGTACAGCGAGTCGATCTCGGTGTGCGGAAGGCCGAGGACCCGGCCGATACGCCCGGCCGTGGTGGTCTTCCCGACGCCCGTGGTGCCGGCGACGAGGACGCGACGGGGCACCGGGTCCAGGGGGTCGTCGGCGCCGAGCACTCGTCGACCCTAGCCCGCGGTGAGGTCGTAGACCGTGACGCCTCCGATCGTCGACGAGGTGAAGGTCGACTCGACCCACTCGGATATCTCCGACGCCGCGTCGCTGCCGCCGTTCGACTGCCCGACGCTGCCGGCGATGAAGTAGTGGATCTTCCCAGCAGCGACGTCTGCCTGGAACTCCTCGAGGGTGGGTGACGGGTCCGAGCCGTTGAAGCCGCCGATGGGCATCACCGAGGCGCCCGTGGCGAGCTGGTAGGTCGCGGCACTGTTCGACCCGATGGTGGCGGCGACCCAGGTGTAGTCGTCGGCGTCCTCCAGGAGCGCCTTCCGCAGCGTCGAGGAGACCTCGGTGGACCCGCCGAGCAGGCTCCCGGCACCACCGAACCCGCCGCCACCCGCACGACCCGTCCCGGTCCCGCCACCGGTCCCGGTCCCGGTCCCGCCACCGGTCCCACCGGTCCCACCGGCCGCGCCCGCCCCACCCGGTCCGCCGGTCCCGCCGGCCGCGCCCGCCCCACCCGGTCCGCCGG
>NZ_JABXGF010000095.1:0-1751 GCF_025407985.1 Curtobacterium sp. C2H10
CCGGCCGCATGGTCTGGTGGTGGAAAGATTTTTTGGTTGGGGATGGACTCGCGGCCTATCAGCTTGTTGGTGAGGTAATGGCTCACCAAGGCGACGACGGGTAGCCGGCCTGAGAGGGTGACCGGCCACACTGGGACTGAGACACGGCCCAGACTCCTACGGGAGGCAGCAGTGGGGAATATTGCACAATGGGCGAAAGCCTGATGCAGCAACGCCGCGTGAGGGATGACGGCCTTCGGGTTGTAAACCTCTTTTAGTAGGGAAGAAGCGAAAGTGACGGTACCTGCAGAAAAAGCACCGGCTAACTACGTGCCAGCAGCCGCGGTAATACGTAGGGTGCAAGCGTTGTCCGGAATTATTGGGCGTAAAGAGCTCGTAGGCGGTTTGTCGCGTCTGCTGTGAAATCCCGAGGCTCAACCTCGGGCTTGCAGTGGGTACGGGCAGACTAGAGTGCGGTAGGGGAGATTGGAATTCCTGGTGTAGCGGTGGAATGCGCAGATATCAGGAGGAACACCGATGGCGAAGGCAGATCTCTGGGCCGTAACTGACGCTGAGGAGCGAAAGCGTGGGGAGCGAACAGGATTAGATACCCTGGTAGTCCACGCCGTAAACGTTGGGCGCTAGATGTAGGGACCTTTCCACGGTTTCTGTGTCGTAGCTAACGCATTAAGCGCCCCGCCTGGGGAGTACGGCCGCAAGGCTAAAACTCAAAGGAATTGACGGGGGCCCGCACAAGCGGCGGAGCATGCGGATTAATTCGATGCAACGCGAAGAACCTTACCAAGGCTTGACATACACCGGAAACGGCCAGAGATGGTCGCCCCCTTGTGGTCGGTGTACAGGTGGTGCATGGTTGTCGTCAGCTCGTGTCGTGAGATGTTGGGTTAAGTCCCGCAACGAGCGCAACCCTCGTTCTATGTTGCCAGCGCGTTATGGCGGGGACTCATAGGAGACTGCCGGGGTCAACTCGGAGGAAGGTGGGGATGACGTCAAATCATCATGCCCCTTATGTCTTGGGCTTCACGCATGCTACAATGGCCGGTACAAAGGGCTGCGATACCGTAAGGTGGAGCGAATCCCAAAAAGCCGGTCTCAGTTCGGATTGAGGTCTGCAACTCGACCTCATGAAGTCGGAGTCGCTAGTAATCGCAGATCAGCAACGCTGCGGTGAATACGTTCCCGGGCCTTGTACACACCGCCCGTCAAGTCATGAAAGTCGGTAACACCCGAAGCCGGTGGCCTAACCCTTGTGGAAGGAGCCGTCGAAGGTGGGATCGGTGATTAGGACTAAGTCGTAACAAGGTAGCCGTACCGGAAGGTGCGGCTGGATCACCTCCTTTCTAAGGAGCATCTGGCTCGTCGTGTCCTTCGGGGGACGGTGGGTCCAGGCGCCGGATCGAGACGAACGTTCTCGCCGGTAGCTCATGGGTGGAACATTGACAGTGCAGTCGGGAGCGCAGCTTCCCGATCTCAGTACGCCGGGGCCTTCGTGGTTCGGGTTGGAACGGGTTGGGGGTGAGCGGGTCGGCTGGTGCACGTTGTTGGGTCCTGAGGGACCAGGCTTCCCGGCCGAGTGTGGTCGGGGGTTGAGCCGTGACTGGGGCCTTTGGGTTCTGGTTGGGTTCTTCGGTGGGCCGCATGAAGCTGGGAGCGTTGTTCCTGGGGGAGTGTGGTGCCGATCGTATGTTGAGAACTACACAGTGGACGCGAGCATCTTAGATCGCTCGTGACGATGATCAGGCCCTTTGGGT
>NZ_JABXGF010000096.1:0-1719 GCF_025407985.1 Curtobacterium sp. C2H10
CAGGCGCGTCGCCGGGCGCCGCACAACGCGAATCGCGGCGAACCGCGTCTTCGCACGGTTCGGCGTGGCTTGCGTTGTGCGCAGGCACCCGGCGCTGCCGGCGCCCGGCTACGCCGCAGCCGCGGACGGGGTCGAACCACGCGAACGACACGGAACCAGGCCGTGGGGCCGGTTCGACGTCGGGAACGTGGTTCGACGCCGCGCGCGGACCGCGACGGCGAGCGGTCGCCCGCGCCGGCACGCGTGCCGCACAACGCAAGGCACGGCGAACCGCGCACTCCCGCGGTTCGGGGCGACTTGCGTTGTGCGCGGGCACGCGGCGCCGCGCGGCGGGCACGGCAGCGCCGCGGCGCTGCCCGGCCAAGAGCGGGCGCCGGGACGAACCACGGGAACGACACGGAACCAGGTCGCGGGCCCGGTTCGATGTCGGGAACGTGGTTCGACGCTGCGACGCTGCGCCGCCGCGACGCGCACCGACGCCGCCCCGCACGCGACACGCGCACGCGGACGCGCGCGGCACCGCCCGAGAACGACGAAAGCCCGGCGAACGGATCGCCGGGCTTGCGGTAGCGAGGGCGGGACTTGAACCCGCGACCCCACGATTATGAGTCGTGTGCTCTAACCAACTGAGCTACCCCGCCAAGGATCCGGCACGACTACCGCACCGGGTCGGAGCCCCGAGTCAGGATTGAACTGACGACCCCTTCCTTACCATGGAAGTGCTCTACCACTGAGCTATCGGGGCATGTGCCGCTCGGCGGCACCACACGAGGATAGCAGACCCGCGACGGTGGTCAGGAACCGGCCGTGACGCCCGGGCGTGCCGCGTGGAACCGCTAGTTCGCGTTGGCCTCGAGCCACGCCAGCGGGTCCACCGGGACGCCGTCGACGTGCACCTCGAGGTGCAGGTGCGGACCGGTCGAGTTGCCGGTGCTGCCGACCAGACCGAGCTCGTCGCCGACCTCGACCTGCTGGCCCTTGACGACCTTGAAGGAGTTGTCCTCCATGTGGCCGTAGACGCTGACGAACTGCTTGCCGTCGACGTCGTGCTCGACCCAGACGTCGTTGCCGAAGCCGCCGTCGTTCGCCTGCACCTTGAGCACGGTGCCGGCGGCGATGACCCGGATCGGCGTGCCCTCACCCGGAGCGAAGTCGACGCCCATGTGGTTCGTCGAGCAGAAGGAGCACCCCTCGACCTGGCGTCCGCCGAACCCGGAGGTGATCGGCACACCGGTCAGGAACGGCCACTGGATCGTGCCGTTCGGGTCGTTCGTGAAGCTCGAGGAGTCGACGTTCTTGTACTGCGTCGCCGAGGACACCGAGTACTGGTCGCGGTTCGTCTCGGCGTCGGTCGCACCGGCACCGACACTGAGGGACTGCGTGTCACCCGAGGCCGTCGCCCGCGCCGACGTCGAGCCGGGCTCGGGGGTGTACAGCGCCTGTGCGGGCAGCGAGGTCGACACGACGAGCCCCGCGACGAACAGCAGCGCGCCGACGGCCGTCACCCGCGAGGCCGCCCGACGGAACGACGCACCCTGCGACTCCCGCGCGGCACGCGGCGCGACCCCGGCGACCGGAGTCGCTGCCGCGGGAGCCGTGCGAGCGATGTGGCGCGTGGCCCGGTCGGCCTGCACCGGGGCGGTGGTGGCACGCCCGGTCCGACGGGACGCCGGCACCTGTCCGAGGACACGGCGCGCGGCCGGCGCGGACGGTGTGGGT
>NZ_JABXGF010000097.1:0-1328 GCF_025407985.1 Curtobacterium sp. C2H10
CTCCGGCACCGTCCACACCGGCACACACCGCGCCCGCCCCGGCTGCACCCGCAGCACCGGCAGCGCAGCCCGCGACCGCCGCCGCGGCGGCACCCGCAGCGACCAGCGCGACCCCCGCAGCATCGCAGGCCGGACCGGCGGAGGCGAGCAGCGCCTCCAGGCCCGTCACCGGCACGGTCGCGACCGTCCTCCGTCCCGTCACCGGCGCCGTCCAGACCCTCACCGACGCTCGCCCCGTGACCACCGTCGTGCACTCGCTCGACCAGGTGGTCGGCGGCCTCCCTGTCGTCGGCACGGTCCTCGGCGACGACACCCTCGGCACCGTGACCGACCCGGTCAGCGGGCTGGTGGACGACACCCTCGGCGGCGTCGGCACGGTCGTCGGATCGGTGCCGGACGTGCTCACCGGCCTGCCGCCGACGGTCGGCGGCGTCCTGCCAGGAGGCACGGATCCCGTCGTCGGACTCCCCACCGCTCCGGTGGGCGGCACGTCCACGGCCCCGGTCGCGTCGACACCGTCGCTCACGTCCCCGAGCGCTGCCAGCGCTGTCGCGCCGGCAGCCGTGGCGCAGGGGACTGCTGCCGAGCGGACGGACGCCGTCTCCACCGAGCGGGCCTCCGTGCTCGCCGGAGGCGCGAGCACCGCCGCGGCACCGGGCGTGCAGGGCGCGACGTTCGGCGGCCGGGCACTCCTCGTCCCCGAGGGCCACGGCGTCACGTTCGGCGGCCCCGTGGACGGTTCCGCCACCGGTTCCCTCGGCGGCAGCGCTGCCGGTTCCGCCGGGTCGGCAGCAGCCGTCGGCATCGTCGGTTCCGACGACCAGGTCTCCCTCGCCGCGGGGTCACGCGGCACCATCGCCGACGACGCCGTCCCCGCGTCCATCGTCGGCGAGCACGACGTCGCCCCTGACTGAGATCGGTGCGCCTGTCCGACACGGCAGGCACGCACCACCGACCGCCATCGCGGTCGGTCCACATCTCATCTCGATCAGGGAGCAACGATCATGAACAAGTACGTCTCGAGAGGGCTCTGGTTCGCCCTCTTCGTCGGCGGTCTGACGCTCGGGGGTGCGGTCGCGGCGAACGCGGCGACGACCTCCGGAGCGGACGGCACCGCCTCGGGCACACAGGTGGCGCCGTCGATCGACGCGCCGGTGTCCGCGACCGGCAACGCACTCGGGGTCCTCGGCGACGCGGTGTCGTCGGTCACCCGTCCCGCAGCGCCCGCGGCCCCGGCCGCACCGTCGTCCTCGGCTCCGGCCGCGGCACCGTCCACGTCGGGCGCCGACGGCATCGCCTCGGGGACGCAGGTCGCCGGTGCGGTGACC
>NZ_JABXGF010000098.1:0-1164 GCF_025407985.1 Curtobacterium sp. C2H10
GGCGGCACATACACCACCGACAGTGTCACCTGGAAGTTCACCTCCGGCACCGACACCATCACCCACACCTTCACCGGACGTTGACGTCGGACGGGAGGCGCGGATCACGCGAGCTGGTCGGCTCACGTGATCCGCGCCTCCCGTCTGTACGCTCGTTCCCATGCCGATCCCGGAGACCACCGTCGCGCACCCGACCCCCTTCGTGGAGATCCCGCGTGGCGAGTGGTCGCAGCTCGCTCCGAAGGAGCACCTGTCCCTCACCGAGACCGAGATCGTGCAGCTGCGCGGTCTCGGTGACCGCCTCGACATGCAGGAGGTGCAGGAGGTCTACCTGCCGCTGTCCCGCCTGCTGACGCTCTACGCGGCGGGCGCACGGAACCTGCACGCGTCGACGTCGGCCTTCCTGGGTGACCGAGCCGGGCGGACGCCGTTCGTGATCGGTGTCGCCGGGTCGGTCGCCGTCGGCAAGTCGACCGTCGCACGACTGCTCCGCGAGCTGACGAAGCGCTGGCCGGACACCCCGCGCGTGGAGCTCGTGACCACCGACGGGTTCCTCTACTCCAACGCCGAGCTCGAGCGGCGCGGGATCATGGACCGCAAGGGCTTCCCGGAGTCCTACGACCGCCGGGCCCTGCTGCGCTTCGTGAGCCAGGTGAAGAGCGGCGCGACCGAGGTCCGAGCGCCGTACTACTCGCACCTCGTGTACGACATCGTGCCGGACGCCGAGATCGTGGTACGACAGCCGGACATCCTCATCGTCGAGGGCCTGAACGTGCTCGCGCCGCCGGTGCACGGGCGGCTGGCACTGTCCGACCTCTTCGACTTCACGATCTACGTCGACGCGAAGACGAAGGACATCGAGGCCTGGTACGTCGACCGGTTCCTCGCGCTGCAGGAAGAGGCCTTCGCGAGCCCGGACTCGTTCTTCCACCGGTTCGCCTCGCTCTCCCGGTCGGATGCCGTGCAGACGGCGACCGAGGTGTGGCGGGCGATCAACGAGCCGAACCTCATCGAGAACGTGTTGCCGACGCGCTCCCGGGCGACCCTCGTGTTGAAGAAGGCGGCGGACCACAAGGTGTCGTCGGTGTTGCTCCGCAAGATCTGACGCGCGGGGCGCCGCGGGGCCGCGAGCGGCGCGGGGCGCCGCGGGGCGCGGGGCGCCGC
>NZ_JABXGF010000099.1:0-755 GCF_025407985.1 Curtobacterium sp. C2H10
ATCCCGCTGACGGGCACCACACGGACCGTGGTGGAGCGTCCGCGGGCGGTCGCGGAGGCGTTGCCCTCCGGGACACCCGCAGCCATCCCGGCGGCGTTCGCGGCGGTGGAGGCGAGGATGCGGGTGTCGATGACGACGGCACCGCGGTCGTGGTCGATGACGGAGCGGTGCTGCCGGCCGGGCTTCAGGGCCAGGACGATCAGGACCACGCCGAGGACCAGAAGGACCACGGCGATGACCTCCGCGATCGTGACGAACGCGGCGTCCGGGCGGAGCGCAGCGTCGACGACGGTCTGCGGGTCGGCGAGCAGCGGGGGCCGGCCGATGGCGGCGAGGACCGCTTCGGCGCCGATCCACGCAGCGACCAGGGCGAGCACCACGAGCGACACCGCCACGGCGGTCGAGCGGGAGCGGTGCACGCTCCGGCGACGGATGCGTCGTTCGACGGAACCGTTGCTCATGATGGCCTCCTAGGCGATCCGGGACTGGTGCTCGCGCACGATCCCGGTGAGTTCGATGTGGGCACTACCGACGCGGCGGCCGGTGAGTTCCCCGACACGGCCCTTGACCTCGTCCGCGACCCGGGCGGTGCGGGTGACGATGTCGTCGCCCGCGGCGATGGGGCCGGTGATGTCGAGCGCGAGCGCGCCGGCGGTGTCGCCGAGACCGACGCGCACCCGCTTGGCGGGGGCGCCGAGCCGTTCGGCTGCGACGGCCCGCGCCAGCGAGGTCAGTGCGCGAGCGGTGATCTCGAC
>NZ_JABXGF010000009.1:0-77124 GCF_025407985.1 Curtobacterium sp. C2H10
GCACAGCACGTCGCACCGGAGCCGCCGGCAGCCGGAGGACCGCGTCCGTCCGCCTCCCCGGAGCCTGCGACCCCCCGCTACGAGCCGCGTGTCTCGGCGCCCGGCGAGGACCTGCCCGGTGCACCCCCGGCCCGACGGGAAGCGCCGGACCGCGACGTCGCCGAGTCGGCCACGCTCGCGGGACACGCGTCCGACGCGGCCCATCCGCGGCACGTCACGGTCGAGGCGGTCGAGTCCGTCGAGCGGTCCGCGGCCGCCGGTGACGGCACGGGAGGCGCGACCGGCGTCACGACGTCGGCCGACGCGGGCGACACGGACGGCCCCGGCGACGGGGCGGACGCGCCGACCAGCGAAGGCGGCAGCCCGCTCGCCGCGACGAGCGAGGCGGGGTCGACCCGCGCCTCCCGTCCGACCGACACCACGCCGGAGACGACCGGCCCGCGTCCCGCCCCCGTCGAGGAGTGGCTCCGCCAGCAGGTCGCCGAGGCCCGCTGGTCGCAGCCGCACGACGTCCTCGGACCGCACCCCGTCGACGGCGGCACGAGCGTCCGGGTGGTTCGCCACCTCGCGACCGCCGTGCGGATCGTCCGACCGGACGGCGACGACGTCGAGCTCACGCACGAGGGCGACGGCCTCTGGGCCGGCGCGACCCCCGGCGAGCTCGGACGGTACCGGGTCGAGGCCGACTACGACCCGGACCCGTCGACCGACAGCGACGACATCACCTGGACGACCGACGACGCGTACCGGTTCCCCCCGACGATCGGCGAGCTCGACCTGCATCTCTTCGGTGAGGGCCGTGACGAGCAGCTGTGGCACCACCTCGGCGCGCACGTCACCACGGTCGACGGCGTGGACGGCGTCTCGTTCACGCTCTGGGCCCCGCGGGCGACCGCAGCCCGGGTGATCGGTGACTTCGAGGGCTGGGAAGGCCGCACCACCGCGATGCGTCGCCTGACCGACCTCGGTGTCTGGGAGCTGTTCTGGCCCGGCGCCCTCGTCGGTCAGCGGTACAAGTTCCAGCTCCTCACCGACTCCGGCTGGGTGGAGCGGGCCGACCCGTTCGCCCGGCGGACCGAGGTACCGCCGCTGACCGCCTCGGTGATCGACGAGTCGCACCACGAGTGGTCCGACGGCGACGCGCAGTGGATGGAGCACCGGGCACGGACGACCACGCACGACCGTCCGATGAGCGTCTACGAGGTCCACCTCGGTTCGTGGCGTCCGGGGCTGTCCTACCGCGAGGTCGCCGACCAGCTCATCGGCCACGTCCAGTACACGGGCTTCACCCACGTGCAGTTCCTGCCGCTCGCCGAGCACCCCTTCGGCGGATCGTGGGGCTACCAGGTCACGGGCTACTACGCCCCGACTGCCCGGTTCGGCTCCCCCGACGACCTCCGGTACCTCGTCGACCGGCTGCACTCCGCCGGCATCGGCGTGATCATGGACTGGGTCCCCGGGCACTTCCCGAAGGACGAGTGGGCGCTGGCGAAGTTCGACGGCTACGCGCTGTTCGAGCACCCGGACCCCCGCCGTGGCGAGCAGCTCGACTGGGGCACCTACGTGTTCGACTTCGGGCAGCCGCAGGTCCGCAACTTCCTCGTCGGGAACGCGCTCTACTGGCTCGAGGAGTTCCACATCGACGGGCTCCGCGTGGACGCCGTCGCCTCGATGCTGTACCTCGACTACTCGCGCACCGAGTGGCTGCCGAACATCCACGGCGGGCGCGAGAACCTCGAGGCGATCTCCTTCTTGCAGGAGACGAACGCCACCGCGTACAAGCGCTACCCGGGCATCGTGATGATCGCCGAGGAGAGCACCTCGTGGCCGGGCGTCACGCAGCCGACCAGCGCGGGCGGTCTCGGGTTCGGCCAGAAGTGGAACATGGGCTGGATGCACGACACCCTGCAGTACATCGAGCGCGACCCGGCGTACCGCAGCTACCACCACGACGAGATCACGTTCTCGTTCGTGTACGCGTTCAGCGAGCAGTTCACCCTGCCGATCAGCCACGACGAGGTCGTGCACGGCAAGGGATCGCTCTACGGCAAGATGCCCGGCGACGAGTGGCAGAAGCTCGCGAACGTGCGGGCCTACCTCGCGTTCATGTGGGCGCACCCCGGCAAGCAGCTGCTCTTCATGGGGCAGGAGTTCGCCCAGCCCAGCGAGTGGTCCGAGGCGCGCGGGCTGGACTGGTGGCTCCTCGACGACCCGGGGCACCGCGGTGTGCAGGACCTCGTGTCCTCGCTCAACCGGGTGTACCGCGAGACGCCGGCGCTCTGGACGCACGACGCCACGGCCGACGGCTTCGAGTGGATCGAGGGTGGCGACGCACCGCACTCGACGCTCGGGTTCCTGCGGAAGGACGGCGACGACCGGCTCGCGGTGTTCGTGAACTTCTCCGGCGTGCCGGTCGAGCGACGCTTCGGGTTGCCGGCGGCCGGTGCCTGGCACGAGGTCCTCAACACCGATGCCGCGGAGTACGGCGGGTCGGGCGTGGGGAACCTCGGCGTGGTCACGGCCGAGGACACCCCGTGGGCGGGGCGTCCGGCGTCCGCGCACCTCGTGGTGCCGCCGCTCGGCGCGGTCTGGCTGAAGCTGGCGCGCTAGCACCGCGCACGACGGACGGGAGGCGCGGTGCCGGCTGGCACCGCGCCTCCCGTCCGTTTCGTGGTCGCGTCCCGGACGCGACCACGACCGCGGTGCAGACCCACGGTGTCGAACCACGAAAGCGACGTCGAACCAGGGTGCGACCGTGGTTCGACGTCGGTTTCGTGGTTCGACGCTCGCGCTTGGCGCGCCCCGCGCCGACGCGCCGGCGCTCAGTACAGCGCGCTCGCCAGACGCCGGCGCGCGGCGACCACGCGCGGGTCCTCGGTGCCGATCAGCTCGAAGTACTCGACGAGCCGCACGCGGAGCGCCTCGCGCTCGTCCCCGAACACCGTCGGGACGAGGTCGAGCAGCCGGCCGAACGCGTCGTCGACGTGCCCGCCGGAGATGTCGAGGTCGGCGACCGCGAGCTGCGCATGCACGTCGGAGGGCCCGGCGGCCGCAGCAGCCCGGATGTCGTCCGCGGTGCGACCGTTCAGCCGGTCGAGCAGCGACACCTGTGCGAGCCCGGCGACGGCCATCTGGTCGTGCGGGTCCTGCGCGATCGCGGTCTTGTACTCCTGGATCGCGGTGGCGTAGTCGCCCTGCTCGATCGCGTCGTACGCGGCCTGGTGGTGCGGCGGCAGCGGCTCCGGCTCGGGCTCGCCCTGCTCGACGGCGTCGGCCGGGGCCGCTCCGTCGACCGTGACGCGGCCGGAGACACCGTTCTCGGCGGCTGCGGCGAGGACCTGCTCGTAGACGTCGCGGACCTGCGCCTCGGGCAGCGCCCCGACGAAGAGCCCGAGGGGGCGTCCGCCGATGAGCGCGGCCACGGTCGGGATCGACTGCGCCTGGAACGCCTGCACGAGCTGCGGGTTCGTGTCGGCGTCGACCTTGGCGAGCAGCACGCGGCCGTCGTACTCGGCGGTGAGCTGCTCGAGGATCGGCGAGAGCTGCTTGCACGGCCCGCACCACTCGGCCCAGATGTCGACGATCACGGGGACGATCGTGGAGAGCTGCAGGACGTCCTGGAAGGTCTGGTCGGTGACGTCGAGGACGAGCGACGGGACGGTCAGGTCGGCACCGGTCTCGCTGCCGGGAGCACCGGCGGCGACGCCGGACCCGGGGCCGCCGGCAGCGGCCCCGCCGGGCTGGGGCGGCCGCTGGGCGCGGTCCACCAGGGACGACAGGTCGACGGCTCCGCGGAGACCGGACGGGGTCGGGGGGACGTTGGTCATTGCACCTCACTCGCTGCTGTCAGGCCCTGCGTGAACCCGAGCAGGACCACTTTGTCATCGGTGCCCACCGGGGGCACGTAGAAGAGCAGCTGCACGCCGTAGGTCGCGCTGATGCCCTTCGTGCTGGAGTCGACACCGGAGAGCGCCTTCACAGCACCCTCGGTGTTCACCTCGGCGCCGGCCGCGGTCGGCGTGACCTTCTCGACCTCGTTCAGGTCGGCGGACACGAGTGCTCCGGCACCGTCCGTCGCGATCGCCACGGCGCTGTCGTCGGGGACCTCGGACGAGTACTCGATCTTCGCGGTGTCCGGCAGCGACTCGGACTTCTTGTCCTTGTAGGCCTTGCCGATGGTCGACCGGAGGCCGTCGCCGTCCGCCTGGAACAGCGACGCGTACGAGCTGTCCTTGTCCTTGGAGAGGATGTCGCCGTACGCCTTCGCGATCTCGTCGGGTGCGATGGCGAGCAGCTTCGTGTTCGACGCGAGCAGGGCGGCACCGATCGACGTGGGCGCGAGGCTCGGGATCTTCGCCGCGGCCTCGAGCGAGACGTCGTAGGCGACCTTGTAGTCGTCGCGGGCGGAGTCCTGCACGAGCGTCAGCGCCTGCGGGGCCGACTTCGCGTCGCAGTCCTCGGCGACGACCGCGAACACGGTGCGCGGCCACGAGTCGGTCTGCTGCGGCAGCGCCACGCACACCTGCTCCCCCGAGATCGTCGGCGGGGCGTCGACGTCCGAGTCCTTGCCGCGGATCGTGTAGTTCGCCGCGCGCAGGTCGAGGGCCGCACCGGTGAAGCGCTGCTCGGCGAGCTTCGCGTCGCGAGCGTCGTCGGCACGCTTCGCCACGTACGCGACCCGCTGGACGATCCGGGTGATCTGCTGCTTCGTGGCGGCGGTCGGCTCGGTCTGTGCAGCCGTCCCGGTCGCCGTCGCGGTGGGCGTCGGGCTGGCCGCGGACGCTCCCTGCGGCCAGTAGTCGGACGAACAGCCGGCGAGACCGAGGGCCCCGACGAGCAGGACCGGGATCGCCACGAACGCCCGGCGACCGCGACGACCGCGGACCGGTACCTGGGCGCCGGCGGCCGCGGCACGGCGCGAGGCACGCACGCGCGGCGGACGGGAGCCCCCGCTGCGGCGGCGGGGTCCGCGGCCACGACGCTGGTGCACGAACGCCCAGACGAGCAGGACGATGCCGCCGACCAGGAACACGCCACCGGCGACGAGGAGCGGACCGACCGACGGCGTCGCGGTGTCGCGCGGCCACGTGACCGAGACGTCGCTCGGCGCCGCGGCCGTGCCGTCGCCGACGATGATCACGCTGACGTCCTCGGGCAGACGGACGGTGAACTGTCCGGCACTGTCGTACTCCTGGTACCAGAGGTCGCTTCCCGCGGGGTCCGGCACGGTGGACTCCGACCCGGTCGTGCGGCCGACGAGCTTCGCCTGCTCGGCGTCGAACCGCATCGTCGTGTGCTTCGCGTCACCGATCCAGGCGTCGACGTCGCTCGTCTTGCCGTAGGCCGCGAACACCTTGCCCGAGCCGGAGACGGTGATGCGCTGGTAGCCGGGGTTGGCGTTGAGCGTCGAGCCCGGGATCACGGTCACCGGGGCGGAGCTCTTCGAGGACGATGCCGCGACGAGCGACGACGGTGGCTCGAACACGGTCCGCTGGCCGACCGCGAGGGCGACGAGCAGCAGCCCGATGACGAAACTGACGATCGCCAGGACGAATCGCACGGATCTTCTCCCTACCGCGCCGGGGTGGGGGTGTCGGCGCGCGAATCAGCGCTCCAGGATAGCGAGGGAGTCTGGACGGCGCATCCCCCACCGCTGTCCGCGGTCACAGCCCACCGTCTCCGCACGCCACTACAATCGTGCCGGGCCTTCCCTGTGCCCTCCGCCGAACACCCAGGAGCGAACACGTGGCGAACGACGAGGCAGAGTTCGGGACCGAGCTGCGCGGGTACCGCCGCGAAGACGTGGACCGCTCGCTGAACGATCTGCGCCGCGAGCTCATCAAGTCGAACAACGACCGGGCCGACGCCGCGAAGGAGATCCGCCTCCTCCAGGCGCGCGTCTCCGAGCTGCAGGGCGAGCTCGACGAAGCCGGCACCCCCACGTACAGCGGCCTCGGCACCCGTCTCGAGTCGACCCTCCGCGTCGCCGAGGAACAGTCCACGCGGCTCATCAGCCAGGCCGACATCGACGCGCAGCGGCTCCGTGCCTCGAGCCGTGCCGAGGCCGACCGCACCCTGCGCGAGGCGCAGGACGAAGCCCGCGACACGCTCGAGGACGCCCGCACCCGGTCGACGAACGAGCTCACCCGCGCCCGCGCCGAGTCGGCCGACACCGTCGAACGCGCCCGCGCCGAGGCCGGGCTCCTGACGCAGGACGCCCGCAACGAGGCCGCCGCCATCCGCGGTGCCGCCGTGACCGAGGCGGCCGAGGTCCGCTCGGTCGCGATCCGCGAGACGAACGCGCTGCGCGCCCAGGTCGAGCACGAGGTCGCCGAGCTGCGCGAGATCACCCAGCGCGAGTCCGCCGAGGCCCGTCGCGCCGCCGCCGACCTCGACCGCGAGACCGAGCACCGCCGCAGCGTGTTCGAGGCCGACCACGCCCGCCGTGTCGAGGACCTCGACCGCGACGAGACCACCCGCCGCGACGCCCTCGAGCGCGAGATCGCCGAGGGTCGCGCCGCCTGGCACCGTGAACGCGACGACGAGCAGCAGGCCCACGCGCTCGAGCTCGAGACCGGACGCGCCGACCTCGCCGCCGAGGTCGACCGCCGTCGCGCCGAGCTCGACACCGAGCTCGCCGACCGCCGCCGTGTCCTCGACGAGGAGCTCGCGGCCGCCCGCGCTGAATGGGACCGCGAGCTCGCCTCGGCCCGCGCCGCGCTCGAACAGGAGATCGAGGCCGCGCGCGCCCAGCTCCGCGTCGACGAGGAGCAGACCCGCACCGAGAACGCCCGGCTGGTGCAGGAGACCGCGGACCGCATCGCCCGCGAACTCGACGAGCACGCGACGCGCATCGAGCGGGAGCGCGCCGAGGCCGAGGCGACCGCGGAACGCGCCGCCCGCGAGCACGAGAACGAACTCGCCGCCCGCCGCGAACGCGAACACGCCGAGGTCGACACCGAGATCGCCGACCGCCGCACCGCCGAGCTCGGCACGCTCGAGGCCGAGCGCACGGCGCTCCGGCAGGAGATCGACACGGCCCGTGCCGACCTCACCCGCGAGCGCGACGAGGTCCGTGCCGAGATCGCCCGCGAGCGCGACGAGGCCCGCACGACCCTCGAGTCGGAACTCGCCGCCCGACGCGACGACGCCGAGCAGGACTACCTGCAGAAGCACCACGACACCGTCACCGAGACGCAGAAGTACCTCGACGAGGCGAACCTGCAGCTCGCCGAGGCGACGCGCCGCGCGACCGAGGCACGCGAACGGGCCGAGCGCCTCCAGCAGGAGGCCGACGACCTCGAGCGCTCCAGCACCTCGGACGCGCAGGAGCACGCACGCACGATCGTCGCGGACGCCCAGGACCGCGTGCACAAGATGATCGCCGACGCCGAGGAGCGCACCGCCGCGATCATCGCCGAGTCCGAGGACCGCCTCGCGGCCATCCGGACCGAACGCGACGCCGTCGCCGGCTACCTCGAGAACCTCCGCGGGGTCCTGACCAACGCGACCGGCCTGCTCGGCACCGCACCGTCGGTCGACACCGCCGAGCCGGCGGAGCTCGTCATCGAGCCCGACGACGAGTCGGTCACCGACGACGCGACGGTCACCGACGACGAGGACGCGACCACGCGCTGAGCGTCGGCCGGTCCAGGAGGCGCGACCCGCGCCTCCTGGACCGCCCCGCGTCGTCGACGCGACCCGTCCCCCGCGACCCGGCCCGTCCGTCAGTCGGTGACGTGCGTCGGCAGCGGTGCACTGCCCGGCACGACGAGGTCCGCGATCGCGTCGAGCACGATCCGGACGTACTTCTCCCCCACCCAGAGGTGCTTCGCCCCCTCGACCGGGACGACACGGACGTTCGGCGCGATGGCGAACCGACGTGCCGCCTCGTCCGGCTGCAGGAAGTCGTCGTGCTCGGGGACGAGGGCCACGACGGGGACGGACACCTCCGCCCAACGGGCGAGTTCGTCGTCGGTGGTGCGGTGCAGCGGCGGCGAGAGCAGGACGACACCGGCGACCCGGCCGGCCTCGACGTGCTCGAGCGCGTGCTTGAGGATCACCTCGGTGCCGAACGACCACCCGACGAGCCACGGTGTCGGCAGACCGCGGTCGGCGACGTCCGTGACGGCGGCGCGCAGGTCGAACCCCTCGGAGACGCCGTCGCCGAAGACGCCCTCGGACGTGCCGCGCGGGGACGTCACCGAACGGAAGTTGAACCGGAGCACCGCGATGTCCGCGAGGGCCGGGAGCCGGGCCGCCGCCTTCTTCAGCACGTGCGAGTCCATGAAACCGTGCGCGGTCGGCAGCGGGTGCAACGTGACGATCGTGCCGCGAGCAGCGTGCCCCAGCGGCTCGGCGAGCTCACCTACCAGGGTGAGGTGGTCGTGCGTGACGAGCTCGATGTCGGTGCGTCGGGCCGGCAGCTCGGTGTTCGACCGGATCTCGGTGGTCATGCGATGCTCCAGCAGTGGTTGTGCCAGTGGCGGCGGGACGCCAGGTCGGCCTCGTCTCCGAGGACCCCGTCGGCACGCCAGACGACGACGTGCGCCACGCCGGGCAGCACCGTGCCGCCGCAGCCCGGGCAGATGTACTCCTTCTGCGCCGAGGCGGCGGAGATGGGCTGCACGAGGTACTCACGGCCGCGGCGCACCTCGGTGCGCTTCCACGAGCTCATCATCCGGTCGAGACCGGTCGGCTCGTCGTCCTGCTCGGGACCGCGGCCCCGAGGGCGTCGCGGCCGGTTGCTCCGCGGCACCTGCGTTCAGCCGATCAGTACCAGTTGTTCGCGACGCTGTGGCCCCAGGCACCGCACGGCGTGCCGTAGACGCCGGAGATGTAGTTGAGGCCCCAGGTGATCTGCGTCGCCGGGTTGGTCTGCCAGTCAGCGCCGGCCGTGGCCATCTTGCTGCCGGGGAGCGCCTGCGGGATGCCGTAGGCACCGCTCGGGTTGTACGCGTTCACGCGCCAGCCCGACTCCTTGTTCCAGAGCGAGACGAGGCAGTTGTACTGGTCGGTCCCCCAGCCGCGCGCGGCCACCATCTCCTGCGCGATGGCCTGGGCGCTGCCCGGGTCCGGCGTCGCAGCGGTCGCCGCGAGGGTGTTCGAGGCGCTCACCGAGGCGGTCTCGTCCGTGGTGGTGTCCGCGTCGGCATCCGTGGTCTCGGTCTCGGTCTTCAGCTTCTCGACGACCTTGGGCTTCGGGAGCGTCACGCCGTACGCGTCGCGGGAGACGTCGAACGCGGCGTAGGTGCCGTGCGCCGTGTACTCCTGCGGGGCCGCCGGCGCCTTGACGAGCACCGGAGCGGAGACCGCTGCCTGGGCCACGTCGGGCTGCAGCGGGTTGAACAGCGAGCCGACGACGATGCCGGACACCGCGAAGAAGGACAGCACCGGCACTGCAGCGCGCTTGCGCACGAAGGTGTTCATGCTCTGCGGGGACGACGACGGCTTCGCGGCTGCGGGGACGGCACGGGCGCGACGCTGCTTGACGATGCGGGGGTCGGCGGGGGTGGCGGGCACCGCGTTGGCGACCGACGCCTGCGCGTCCGTCGTGTCCGACACGCGGTTCGCCGCGACCGACTTGGGGGCGACGGCCGGAGCGGTCGGCACCGATGCCGTGACCACCGTCGGGTTCGCCGGGAGGACCGAGTTCTCCGCCGTGCGGGTTCGGTTCAGTGCCGCGCGGCGCTCACCGGCGGCCGTGAGGCCGAGGTGCTCGCGGGTATCGCGGTCGGAGCTGATGTCTGCCGTGTGCCTGCCCATGAGTTCGACCAGGATAACGGAACGATCACGGAAAGCGAAGCACCCGCCACCAGCGCGTCGTCAGCGGACAGCGAGCATGACCTCGACGACGGCGTCGAGCAGCGCGTCGACCTGTGCTTCGCGGTAGCCGCCGTGCTTCGGTCGGAAGACGATCGAGCGGACCTCGGTCAGGCTGAGCGGCTTGCCGTCGCGGAAGTAGCCCTCGAGCCGCTTCGCGAAGGCGTCGACGTCCTTCGGGTGGTACCCGGTGCCGAGGAAGCTGACGCGACCGAACCGCTGCCCGTCCGGACGCTCGAGACGCGCCACGACGTCGGAGGCCTTCGACCGGGCTTCGGCGTACCAGGCCTTCTGCCCGATGTCCGCGATCTCCCGCTCGCGCTCACGAGCCGCGAAGGCGTCCTCGAGCCGTTCGAGTGCAGCGTCGACGTGTGCGGTGGAGTAGCCGCCCTTGCGCATCGAGAAGGCGGTGGCCCGGATCTTCGCGGCCTCGATCGCCGGAGCGGTGTCGTTCGCCGTGTAGGCGCGGCGGGCGTCCTCGAGGAAGCGCTCGACCTCGTCGACGTCGTATCCGAGGGCGGAGCGGTCTGCGTTCGGGAAGGTGGTGGCCACGGCGACATTCTGCCAGGACCGGACCATGGTGTGACCTGGACGCGCTGGGGCGTGGACCAGGGGTCCGTTCAGTGGTTGACGACGAGGTACAGCACGTAGGCGACGGCGGCGGACGGCAGGATGCTGTCGATGCGGTCGAGGAGTCCACCGTGCCCGGGCAGGAACGACGAGATGTCCTTGATGCCCAGGTCGCGCTTGATCATCGACTCGGTGAGGTCGCCGAGCGTGGCGGACCCGGAGATGAGCACGCCGAGGATGATGCCCGTCCACCAGGGCAGCCCGAGCATGAGCCACGAGACGAGGATGCCGACGATGATGCTGGCGGCGACCGAGCCGGCGAAGCCCTCCCACGTCTTCTTCGGGCTGATCCGCGGCGCCATCGGGTGCTTGCCGAGGTTGAGCCCGGTGGCGTACGCGCCGGTGTCGACCGCGACGACCACGAGGATGAAGCCGATCACCCAGAGCTGTCCGCTGGGCTGTGCCGCCAGCAGGACCACGCAGGCGCCGAGGAGCGTGATGTAGGCCTGCACGAACAAGCCGTTCGTGAGGTCCCGCACCACGTTGCCCGCGGCCGGCTTCGGACGCGCGATCGCGACCTCGACCAGGCGCCAGAGGCTGATGAACACGATGCCGCCGAGGAGCGTGAACAGCGCCGGGATCTGCCCGCCGATGAACGCCGCCGGCACGATCGCCACACTCACGATGACGCTCGGGATGCGCGGCACGTCGCGCCCGGCGAACCGCATGGCGCTCGCGAGCTCGTAGACGCCGACGCCGAGCAGGAACGCCCCGACGACCATGAACGACGGCTTCCAGATGAGCAACGAGCCGAGCATCACGACCGCGAACGCCAGGGCGATCCCGATCGCGGCCGGCAGGTTGCGTCCGGTGCGTGCCGTCAGCGCCTCGTTGCGGGCGCCGAAGTCGGCCTTCCGCTGCCGGAGCTGCGCCTCGAAATCGGTGCGTGCGGCTCGTGCGCGCGCGTCGAAGTCCTGACGCAGCCCCTTCGCGGAACGCTTCTCTGCTGTGGGGCGGTCACCGCCCTGGTCCGGAGGGTGCATCAGACCTCGAGGAGTTCGGCTTCCTTCTTCTTCAGCGAGTCGTCGATCTGGTCGACGTGCTTCTTCGTCAGGGCTTCGAGGTCCTTGTCGCCACGGGAGATCTCGTCGTCCGAGATCTCGCCCTTGAGCGCGTCGAGGTCGTCCTTGGCCTTGCGGCGGATGTTGCGGATGACGACCTTGTGGTCCTCGCCCTTGCTCCGGACGAGCTTGACGAACTCCTTGCGGCGGTCCTGCGTGAGCTCCGGGATCGTCACGCGGACGATGTCACCGTCGTTCGTCGGGCTGGCGCCGAGGTTCGGGAACGTCGCGATCGCGCGCTCGATCTCCTTGAGCGCCGTCTTGTCGTACGGCGTCACGATGAGCGTGCGGGCCTCGGGGGTCTGCAGCGACGCGAGCTGCGCGAGCGGCGTCGGCGTGCCGTAGTACTCGACCGGGATCTTCTGGAAGAGCGCCGCGTTGATGCGGCCGGTGCGGACGGTCGAGAAGTCGTCCTTGGCGACCTCGACCGCCTTCGCCATCTTCTCGGTGGCTTCGGTCAGGACATCACTGATCACGGTGTTACTCCTTCGGTACTGGCGTCGAGTCTAGTCAGCGGACGGGGTCAGTTGCTGACCACCGTGCCGATGCGCTCGCCCCGGATCGCGGCGGCGACGTTGCCGTCGCCCTCCATGCCGAAGACGTGCATCGGCATGCCGTTGTCCATGCAGAGCGAGAACGCGGTGGCGTCGACGACCTTGAGGCCCTTCAGGAGCGCGTCCTGGTAGGTGACGTGGTGGAGCTTCTCCGCCGTGGCGTCCTTCTTCGGGTCCGCCGTGTAGACGCCGTCGACGCCGTTCTTGGCGACGAGGACCTCTTGCGCGTCGATCTCGAGGGCACGCTGCGCGGCGACCGTGTCGGTGGAGAAGTAGGGCAGGCCCGCTCCGGCACCGAAGATGACGATGCGCCCCTTCTCGAGGTGCCGCTCGGCCCGCCGCGGGATGTACGGCTCGGCGACCTGGGTCATGCTGATCGCCGACTGCACGCGCGTGGCGGCTCCGGCCTGCTCGAGGAAGTCCTGCAGCGCGAGGGCGTTCATGACGGTCCCGAGCATGCCCATGTAGTCGGCGCGCCCGCGGTCCATGCCCCGCTGCGAGAGCTCGGCGCCGCGGAAGAAGTTCCCGCCGCCGACGACGATCGCGACCTCGACCTCCTGCGCGGCGACCGCGATCTCCTTCGCGATCGTGCTGATGACGTCCGGGTTCACACCGAGCGAACCGGCACCGAACGCCTCCCCCGACAGCTTCAGCAGGACCCGGCGGCGTCCGGTCTTCTCGTTCGTCATGTGGTCGCACCCTTCGTCGAATGTCTCGTGGGAATCTACCCGGCCGCAGCCGGTCCGGCGGAGGCGGGTCGCGCCTCCAGCCGGTGCTCGCGCGTGTCGGCGCGCGAAAACGGGGCCCGGAACCTGGTGGTTCCGAGCCCCGTCACGGGTTCGTTACGCGCCGACCTTGACGCGGGCGAAGCCCTGGATCGTGATGCCGGCGTTCTCGGCGGCCTTCGCGACGGAGATCTTGTTGTCCTTCGCGTAGTCCTGGTCGAGGAGCGCGACCTGCTTGCGGTAGGCGTTGAGGCGACCCTCGACGATCTTCGGCAGGGCGGCCTCCGGCTTGCCCTCCTCGCGCGTGATCGCCTCGACGGTCGCGCGCTCCTTCTCGATCGCCTCGGCCGGGATCTCGTCCCGCGTGAGGTAGGTCGGGTTCGCGAACGCGACGTGCTGCGCGATGGAACGGGCCTCGGCCGCGTCGGAGCCCGAGTAGGCGATGACGACGGCGATCTGCGGCGGGAGGTCCTGGCTGGTCTTGTGCAGGTAGACCTCGAAGGCGTCGCCCTCGACACGGGTGACCGTGCGGAGCGCGAGCTTCTCACCGAGCGCGGCGGCAGCCTCGTCGATGACCTCGGCGACCGTCTTGCCGTCCAGCGGCGCGGCGTTGCCGGCTTCGACGTCGGTGGCACCGGCGGCGGCGACCGCGGCGACGACCTTGTCGGCGAGGGTGGTGAACTTCTCGTTCTTCGCGACGAAGTCGGTCTCGCTCGCGAGCTCGACGACGGTCGCGGCGCCACCGTCGGTCGACGCGACGACGACACCCTCGGAGGTCGCACGGTCGTCGCGCTTGGCGACGGCCTTCGCGCCCTTGATGCGCAGCAGCTCGACGGCCTTGTCGTAGTCGCCGTCGGCCTCGACGAGCGCGGTCTTCGCGTCCATCATGCCGGCCCCGAGTTCCTCACGGAGCTTCTTCACGTCAGCAAGGCTGTAGTTGGCCATTGACTGGAGTCCTTTCTGGACTGAGCGTTTGTGGAGAGTGGAGCAGGGGCGCCGGACCGATCGGCCCGACGCCCCCGATGGTCACTCGGCGGGGGTGGTCTCCGCAGCGGCCTCGGCCTCGGCCGTCGGCTCTGCGTTCTTCGCGTCGTCGGCGATCGGCTCGCCGATCTCCTTCGCGGCGACCTGCGCGTCAGCGTCGTTCTCTTCGACCGGGGTCTCGGCCTCGGCGGCGGCGGGCGTCGCGGCCGGCGCGGCGGTCTCGCCACCGAGGAGCTCCTGCTCCCACTCGGCGAGGGGCTCGGCCGCAGCCTCGTCGTCGCCACCGTTGTGGCGGGTCTTCAGACCCTCGGCCGCGGCGTCGGCGACGATGCGGGTGAGGAGACCGACGGAGCGGATCGCGTCGTCGTTGCCCGGGATCGGGTACGTGATCTCGTCGGGGTCGCAGTTGGTGTCGAGGATGCCGATGATCGGGATACCGAGCTTCTGCGCCTCGTCGACGGCGAGGTGCTCCTTCTTGGTGTCGACGATCCAGAGCGCGCTCGGGGTCCGCGTGAGGTTGCGGATACCACCGAGGGTCTTGTGGAGCTTGTCCAGCTCGCGCTTCTTGATGAGGAGCTCCTTCTTGGTGAAGCCCTTCGTCGTGTCGTCGAAGTCGATCTCCTCGAGCTCCTTCATGCGCGCGAGGCGCTTGGAGACCGTCTGGAAGTTCGTGAGCAGACCGCCGAGCCAACGCTGGTTGACGTACGGCTGGCCGACGCGGGTCGCCTGCTCGGCGATGGAGCCCTGGGCCTGCTTCTTGGTGCCCACGAAGAGGATCGTGCCACCGTGCGCGACCGTCTCCTTGACGAAGTCGTACGCGCGGTCGATGAAGGCCAGCGACTGCTGCAGGTCGATGATGTGGATGCCGGAGCGCTCGGCGAGGATGAATCGCTTCACCTTCGGGTTCCACCGACGGGTCTGGTGTCCGAAGTGGACGCCGCTGTCGAGCAGCTGGCGGATGGTGACGACGGCCATGTGCCGTCCTCCTTCTGTCTTCTCGGCGCGCAGCCGTGCTCTCGCACGTCGCTGCGGACCTGTTGCGGTTGTGTCGATCACGACCGTCGGTCGTGGTCCCTGGTGCCCTGGCACGCGACCGCCCGCTCGTGAGAGCGAGACCGATGGTCGGGTGCCGCGCCGGTGACGGCGCTGTGGACACGCGAAGTCAGCGCGCCGGAGCGCACTGCTGAGGAGATGCTAGCAGACGGTGGACGCACAGGAGGCGCGGTGCGGGTCGGACCCGCACCGCGCCTCCTGGACGGTGGTGACGCTGGTGCGTCAGGCCTTGGCGTCCACCGTGTCGCCCTCGGCCGTGATGCCCATCTCCTCGAGGGAGCGGCCCTTGGTCTCCGGGATCTTCGCGATGACGAAGAACAGGGAGAGCAGGGCGAACAGCGCGTAGATGCCGTAGGTCACGGTCAGGTTGAAGCCGGACAGGACGGGGAACGTGATGGTGACGAGGAAGTTCGCGATCCAGTTCGCCGCGGACCCGATGCCGAGTGCGGTCGCACGGATGCGGTTCGGGAACATCTCACCGAGCAGGACCCACATGAGCGGACCCCACGTGGCACCGAACGAGACGACGAAGAGGTTCGCGAAGATCAGCGCGATGACGCCCCATGCACCGGGGAGGTTCGGTTCGCCGTTCACGATCGTCGCCTGCGAGAACGCGATCGCGACCATGAGCAGCGACACGAACATGCCCGTCGAACCCGCGATGAGCAGCGGCTTCCGGCCGAGCTTGTCCACCGTGAAGATCGCGATGAAGGTGACGGCGACGTTCACGACCGAGGTGATGGTCGAGATGAGGAAGGACTGGTCCTCCTTGAAGCCGACCGCCTGCCAGAGCGTCGTCGAGTAGTAGAAGATCACGTTGATGCCGACGAACTGCTGCAGCACGGCGAGGATGATGCCGACCCAGACGATCGGCTGGAGCCCGAAGCGGTTGCCCCGGATGGAGCCCTTCTTCTCGCTGGCCTCCTTCTTGATGCCGTCCTGGATCTCCTCGAGGCTGGTGTTCACCGTGTCGCGCGGCACGATCTTGCCCATCACCTCGCGCGCGTCGTCCGTCCTGCCCTTGGCGAGGAGGAAGCGCGGCGATTCGGGGAGCGTGATGGCGAGGACGCCGTACACGACC
Source organism: Curtobacterium sp. C2H10 (assembly GCF_025407985.1). Taxonomy (NCBI): domain Bacteria; kingdom Bacillati; phylum Actinomycetota; class Actinomycetes; order Micrococcales; family Microbacteriaceae; genus Curtobacterium; species Curtobacterium sp. C2H10. Next base: position 15,911 of record NZ_JABXGF010000009.1, read on the forward strand.
GAGGGGATCACACCGACCAGGAACATCCAGCGCCATGCGGCGAGGCCGAGCACCTGCTCCGAGGCACCACCGGCGGTCACCGCGAAGAGCTGGTCGGACAGGAGCGCGGCGAAGATACCGAGCGTGATCGCGAGCTGCTGGAACGAGGCCAGGCGACCGCGGATGGCCTTCGGCGAGACCTCGGAGATGTACGCCGGCGCGATGACCGACGCGGTGCCGATGCCCAGACCGCCGACGAGGCGCCAGATCACGAGGTCCCACGTGGCGAACGCGAACGCGCTGCCGATCGAACTCACGAAGAACAGGACGGCGGCCCAGAACATGACGCGCGTGCGACCCCAGCGGTCCGCCAGGCGGCCGGCGAAGTAGGCGCCGAACGCGCAGCCGATGAGTGCCGAGGCGACGGCGAAGCCGCTCGCGGCCTCGGACAGGCCGAACTCGCCCTTGATTGCCTCGACCGCACCGTTGATGACGGACGAGTCGAATCCGAAGAGGAAGCCGCCGACCGCTGCCGCGATGGCGAACAGCGTGACCTTCCCCTTGAAGGCACGGTCTTCGCCGTGCTGCGTTGTCGCGTTCGACACGATGCTCCAGGTTTCCCGCCGCCGTGCGGGATGCTGCACGGTGCCCCGGCGGTCGGCTGGTTCGCCGTCCGAGCGGCGTTGCGTGTTCCGGAGCGGCCCCGACTGTACTCCCGGATCGGGCGCGGGGGCCAACCGGGCGCGCGGGTGGGGTGGGTGGCCGGTTGGTGCGATCCACGAGTCTTTCGACATTCCGCGCGTCGAACCGCTGGTGGAGTGTCGCATTGCTCGTCCGGATCGCTCCCGCTTCCCCTCCACGGTCCAGGAGGCGCGGGTCACCGTCCACAGGACGGGTCGCCTTCGGCGCGATCGGCGCCACGCACCGCGATGCTGGGCGGATGTCGTTCCGTCACCCGGGTCCAGTCGTCGTCGCGTTCCTGCTGCTCCTGTGCCCACTGCAGCACGGGATCGACTCCCGTGCGACCGGGTCACCCATCGCCACGTCATCGCCGGTCCGGAACGACGTCGCCCGTGACCGCCCGACGCCTGCGTCGGCGGAGGCACCGTGGGTGTGGCCGACCGGTAGCCGGGTGGTCGGCCGGCCGTGGGAGGCCCCGGCGGACGACTACGCAGCGGGCCACCGCGGGATCGACGTCGCGGCGCCGCTCGGGACCGCGGTGGTGGCCGTCGACGACGGGACGGTGACGTTCGCCGGGCAGGTCGCCGGGCGCGGGGTCGTGACGATCGACCACGGCGGCGGGCTCCGGAGCACGGTGGACTCCGTCGCGCCCGGGGTCGCGACGGGCGACACCGTGGCGCAGGGTGACGCGGTGGGCACGGTGTCGGTCGGCCACTGTCCGGCAGCGGACCCGTGCCTGCACCTCGGCGCACGGCTCGACGACCGGTACGTCGATCCGACGCCGTACCTGCCCGCGGCGGCGTGGCCGGTGCTGCTGCCCGAGTCCGCCTGGACGGGGTGAGTCCGGTCAGGCGCGGGGGTGTGCCGTGCGGTAGACCTCGCGCAGCCGTGCGGAGGAGACGTGCGTGTAGATCTGGGTCGTCCCGAGGCTGGCGTGCCCGAGCAGCTCCTGCACGGCACGGAGGTCCGCTCCCCCGTCGAGCAGGTGCGTCGCCGCCGTGTGCCGGAAGGTGTGCGGACCGCTCGGACCGTCGCCCGGCAGGTCCTGCAGGAGCCGAGCGACGATCCGGTACGCGCCACGGACGCCGAGCCGGCCACCGCGGTCACCGAGGAACAGCGCGTCCGCAGCCGGCGCGGCGTTCCGGGCACCGCTGACCGCCGCGTGGCCGTCGCCCGCCGCGCGGCCATCGCCCGACGCGCGACCATCGCCCGCCTGCGCGCTGGTGAGCAACGCCGGGCGACCACGGTCGAGCCACGCCTCGAGCGCATCGCGTGCGGGCACCCCGAACGGCACGACGCGCTCCTTCCCGCCCTTGCCGAGCACCCGGACGGTCAGCCGGCCCCGGTCGAGGTCGCGCACGTCGATGCCGACGAGTTCGCTCACCCGGATCCCCGCCGCGTACAGGAGTTCCACGACCGCGAGGTCGCGGAGCGCGCCGGGATCGTCGGTCGCAGCCCGAGCGGCCAATCCGTCGAGCATCGTCCGGACCTGGTCGGACGACACCACGCGCGGGAGGTGCGACGCCCCCTTCGGCGCCCGGAGCCGCACGCCCGGGTCGGACGCGATCCACCCGGACTCGCTCGCCCACCGGGTGAACGCCCGGACCGACGACGACCGGCGAGCGATGGTGGACCGAGCCAAGCCCCGGTGGTCCGCATCCCACAGCCAGTCGCGCAGCAGCTCGAGGCCGAGGTCCGACAGCCGATCGACTCCGCGGGCGGTGGCGAACGCGACGAGCTGCTCGAGGTCGTTGGCGTAGGCGCGGACGGTCTGCTCGCTGAGTCCGCGGCCGTGGCGGGCGTGCGCGAGGAACGCGTCCACCGCCACTGCGAGCCGTTCCCCGGTGCGTTCCGTCACCCGCCCAGCGTAGGTCCGACGTCCGTCATCGACGGCACCATCCCTCGGCCAGTGCCACCACCAGCCCCTCGAGCTGCGCCAGGGCGAGGGCGTCCGCCGTGTCGTCGACGGAGAGCCCGCTCCGACGGGCGATCTCCTCCACCGGGAGCGGCCGCCGGTCGAGTGCGTCGAGCGCCCGCGTGACGTGCGGATCCGACCGGGTCCCGAGGACGAGCACCTCCGCCACCGGCGGCGCGTCGTGGACGACGACCGCGGACACCGCTGCGACCGGGTCGCGGGGCTGGACGACGATCTGCGCGGTGCCGTCGGCGATCAACCGGTGGCATCCGACCGAGGCGGCCGACGCGAAGGGTCCGGGCACGGCGAACACCGGACGACCGAGGTGCAACGCGTGGTGGGCGGTGTTGAGCGCCCCCGACCGAGCAGCGGCCTCGACGACCACCGTTGCCCCGGACAGAGCAGCGATCAGCCGGTTGCGGTGCAGGAAGCGCCACCGCGTCGGCCGGGTCCCCGGTGGCGACTCGGACAGCACCCGGCCCCGTCCGAGCACGTTGCGCAGCAGGTCGTGGTTGCCCGCCGGGTAGAACTGGTCGACACCGCCGGCGAGCACCGCCGTCGTGGGGGTCCCGGCGGCGACGGCGACCCGATGGGCCACGGCATCGATGCCGTACGCGCCGCCGGACACGATCTCGACGCCGTCGTCCGCCGCGACGGAGGCGATCTCCGCCGTGGCCTCGGCCCCGGCGACGGTGTTCGCCCGGCATCCGACGATCGCGAGCGCCCCGCGGCAGCCGGCTGCACCGACCGGGTCGTCCAGCTCCGAACGACTCCACAGCACGAACGGCGCGTGCGGCCCGAGGTCCTCCAACCCGCTCGGCCACTCAGGCGTGCCCGGGACGAGGAGGCGCGCGCCGACCGCGCTGGCGGACGCCATGGCCGCGACGGCGCGGTCGTCCGCTCCCCCGAGGCGCGGTCGCCACCGGTCGAACGCCGACTCGAGCGCCGCGCGGGCCCGGTCGGGGCCGTCGGCGAACGACGCGTCCGTACCGACCTGCTCGAGGAGTTCGCTCGCGCCGCCCGCAGCCGCACGACGGACCAGTGCGAGGGACTCGTCCGGTCCGAGCGCCGCGACGAGTTCCCCCGCGACGGCGTCGCCCGGTTCGGCGAGGACGCTCCAGACGACCCGGGCGAGGGTGTCCTCGTCGGGCGACGGGTTCACAGCGCGCTCCGCAGTGTCAGCGCGCGCCGGACCTCGACGGAGCCCGGACGCTCGACGTCGTCGAGGTCGGCCATCGTCCACGCCAACCGCATGACCCGGTCCCACCCCCGCATCGTCAGCGTGCCGAAGTCGAGTGCCCGGTCGAGCGGTGCCGTCGCGCCCGGCTCCGCCCGACCTTCCGACCGGAGCCACGGCCCGGTGACCTCGGCGTTGCAGGCCCAGCCGGTGCCGTGCAGCCGATCGGCCATCCGACGTCGGGCTGCGGCCACACGCGCTGCCGCCTCGGCCGTGGTGGGCGCGGTGCCCTCCGCCGAGCGGATCGTGCCCGTCGTCACCCGGGGTACCGCCACGCGGATGTCGATCCGGTCGAGGAGCGGTCCGGAGAGGCGGCCGAGGTACTTCCGCACCGTGCTCGGGCTGCAGGAGCACGGTGGGCCACCCCGGGTCCCCGCGTTGCCGCACGGGCAGGGGTTCGCCGCGAGCACGACCTGGCACCGTGCGGGGAACTCAGCACTGCCGACGCTGCGGTGGATCGTGATCCGACCGGACTCGAGCGGCTGGCGGAGTGCGTCGAGGACCGCTCGGGGGAACTCGGTCGCCTCGTCGAGGAAGAGCACCCCGCGCGTGGCCCGCGACACGGCACCGGGGCGGAGGAGCCCCGAGCCCCCGCCGATCAGGGCCATCGCCGACGACGAGTGGTGCGGCGCTTCCCACGGCGGTCGCACACTCCAGGACTGGTTGCCGAGCCCGCTGACGGAACGGACGGCCGCGACCTCGAGCGCTGCCTCGGGGTCGAGGTCCGGCAGGAGACCCGGCAGGCGCTCGGCGAGCATCGTCTTGCCGGCACCGGGCGGGCCGAGCAGGAACACGTGGTGCCCTCCGGCCGCGGCCGCGATCACCGCCCGGACGCCGACGGCGTTGCCGATCACGTCTGCGAGGTCGTGCACGTCCGGACGGACCTCTGCCACGGCGGGCTGCAGGACGGGGTCGGTCTCGACCGGCGGCAGGAGCGCACCGGCGGTGATCGCGCTCGCCCGGAGCGACGGTGTGCCGATCACCTCGACGCCCGGCACGATCCGGGCTTCCTCGACGTTGCCGAACGGCACGACGACCGTGTGGATGCCGGCGTCCCGCGCGGCGATCACCATCGGGATGACCCCGGGCACGGGCCGGACCCGCCCGTCGAGTCCGAGCTCGCCGATGTACGCGACGTCGCGGGAGACCTGCGGCGCGATGCCCTCGGCCCCGAGGACCGCCATGGCGATGGCGAGGTCGAACCCGGAGCCACGCTTCGGGATCGACGCCGGGGTGAGGTTCACGGTGATCCGCCGAGCCGGGAGCGGACAGCCGGCGACGGCGCTGGCCGACCGGACCCGCTCACGCGCTTCGCCCAGGGCCGCGTCGGGCAGCCCGATGATGCTGAAGCCGGGCAGTTGGCTGGTGAGGTGCGCCTCGACCTCGATCACGCGCCCCTGGACCCCGACGAGCGCGATCGCCGACGCGCGCCCGATGTCCGTCGTCACAGCACACCCGCCACGTGCTCGACCCCGACGCGGTCACCGTCGACGTGCACGGCGACGGCATCGATGCGGATCATCCGCGCCGAGACCTCGGGATGGTCCGCGAACCAGGCCGGTACGAGGCGGCGCAGTCGTGTGACCTTCGAGGCCGTGATCGCCTCGAACGGATGGCCGGTCGCGTTCCCCGACCGGGTCTTCACCTCGATGAAGCACAGCGTGCAGGACTGCCACGCGACGATGTCGATCTCCCCGCGGGCGCATCGCCAATTGCGTTCGACGACGCGGAACCCGTGGCGTTCGAGCCATTCCGCAGCCTGTCCTTCGCCGAATCGTCCGAGACTGCTGTTCCGCAGCGGTGTTCGTTCCATGTCGTTGCCTCCGCCACGACGATCCCGGGAATCGACGCGCCATCGAGTCGCACCTCGACGATTTGTGGACGGGAATCGGCGGACGACGACTTGTGGAGGACAAGGAAGGACCCCGGTCGGCCGAAGCCGTCCGGGGTCCTGCAGCAGGGGCACTCAGTGTGCGGCTGCGTACGCTTCCTGCACCTGGGTGGAGATACGCCCGCGGGTCGAGACCTCGTACCCGTTCTCCTTCGCCCATTCACGGATCTTGGCGAGCTCTTCCGAGTTGCCGCGCTTCGGCGCCGCCTTCGGAGCAGTCCCACCGGAACGGCGGCCGGAGACCTTGCGCGCAGCGGCGACGTAGTCGGAGATCGCCTCACGGAACTTGTCGACGTTGTCGTCGGTCAGGTCGATCTCGTACGACGATCCGTCGAAGGCGAATTCGACGGTCCGACCCGAGCCGGCGGTGATGGGCGTGTCGTCGAGATCGTCGACGAGTTGAACGGTGACCTTCTGTGCCATGACGTGCTCCTTGTGCAGGGGACGGGAAATCCCCTTCACATTAGCGGGCGGAATGCATTCCGGCACAATTGTCTCGGCGATTCTCAGATTCACCGAAAAGAAGTGAAGATCACTCGTCGAGCGCGAGTTCTTTCGGCAGCTCGAGTTCGCGGGAAGTGAGTTCCTCGACGTTCACGTCCTTGAACGTCAGCACCCGGACGGACTTCACGAAGCGGTCGGAACGGTAGACGTCCCACACCCAGACGTCGTTCATCGTCAATTCGAAGTAGAAATCGTGTTCAGTGTCACGGCGGGCGAGTTCCACCTCGTTGGCCAGGTAGAAACGTCGCTCGGTCTCGACCACGTACCGGAACTGCGACACGACGTCGCGGTACTCGCGGTACAGGGCCAGTTCGACCTCGCGGTCGTAGTCGTCGAATTCGTCGTCATCCATCGCGCCCACAGTCTACGGCGATGGAAGCACCGACGACACACCGCGACCGACCCTCACCACAACGCGCGACCGACCCACAGCCCGACGCACGACCGAACGCGCTCAGCCCGCGAGCGCGTCCAACTCGGCGAACCCGTCCAGCGCCACGCTCGACGCCTGGTGCAACCAGCTCTTCCGGTGCAGCGCGTGCGCCCCCACCGACCGGATCGCGTCGTAGTGCGCCGTCGACCCGTACCCCTTGTTCGACGCCCACGCGTAGTGCGGCGCCTCGTCGTGCGCAGCCGTCATCAGCGCGTCACGAGCGACCTTCGCCACGACCGAGGCCGCAGCGACCGAAGCGCAGTCCCGGTCGGCCTTGACCCGCACGACGACCTCGAGCGGGTCGGACGGCAGCCGGAGCGTCACGGGGACGGCACGGGTGAGCCAGTCGAACGAACCGTCGAGCACGACCACGGCGCCATCCAGCGAGAGTCCGTCCGCCACCAGCGCGGCGATCGCCGACGCCCCGGCCTGGCCCAACGCCGGCACGATGCCCTGCTCGTCGACCACCGAGGCGGACGCCATCCCCACCGCGGTCCGGGTCCACCGGCGGACGACGGGGTCGAGGGCCTCGCGACGAGCGGCGGTGAGCAGCTTCGAGTCGGCGAGCCCCTGCGGCACCCGGCCGATGTCGAGCGTCACGGCAGCGACCCCGACGGCGACAGGCCCGGCGATCGCGCCGCGGCCGACCTCGTCCATCCCGATGACGGTCACCCGGCCGTCGGCCAGGAGCTTCTTCTCGAGCCGGAGCGACGGCCGGACGGCGGTCACTTCTCCCGCTCCTCCACGCCCGCGAACACCTCGGGGTGGTCGTCCAGCCAGGTCCACCGGCTCGACGGCCACGAGATGACGAAGGCACGGCCGGTCACGTCGGACAGCGGCACGAACCCCTTCGACGGGGTGTCGCCGTTGTACCGCGAGTCCTTCGAGTCGTAGCGGTTGTCGCCCATCACCCAGATGGCGCCCTTCGGCACGGTCACCGAGAAGTCGGTCCCCGAGGCGCGGGTCTCCCCCGTCGGCAACTTGAGGTACGGCTCCTTGATCGGCACACCGTTCACGGACATCTGCCCGAGGTCGTTGCAGCAGGACACCTTGTCGCCGGGCAGGCCGATGACGCGCTTGATGAGGTGGTCGTCGCTGTCGCCGGTGCCGAGGCCGACCTGGGTGAGGAGCCAGTCGATGGCCTTCGCCGGCTGGGTCGTCGGCGTCACGCTCGGCACCTCGGACCCGGTGAGCCACCCGCCCGGGTCCTTGAACACGACGACGTCGCCGCGCTTGAGGGACACCACGTCTGGCACGAGCTCGTTGACGATCACCCGGTCGTTGATCTGCAGCGTGTTCTCCATCGACGCCGACGGGATGTAGAACGACCGGATCAGGAAGGTCTTGACGAGGAACGAGACGAGCAACGCCGCGATGAAGATGATGACGAGGTCGCGGAGGAAGGTGAGGACACCGTTCCGCTTCTTCTCGACACGGGGCCGGCGCCCGGTTTCGTCAGTCGTGTCCGTCATTTCCGCTCTCGTTCAACCACAGGATCCCGTCGCGGACCGCAGGAGTCCACGAAAAAGGGAAAGCCCCCCGTCGATGCACAACCGTACATGGACGAGGGGCCGACAGCGGCGTCCGGCTCGCGGACGCTCACTGTGAAGGCGATCAGGAGTCGCGCTTCTCCTTGATCTTGCGACGGGCAGCCTTGCCGCGGAGTTCGCGGAGGTAGTAGAGCTTCGCACGACGGACGTCACCCTTGGTGACGATCTCGATGTGGTCGATGATCGGCGAGTGCACCGGGAACCAGCGCTCGACGCCGACCTGGAAGCTCACCTTGCGGACCTTGAAGGTCTCGCCGAGGCCGTGACCCTGGCGTCCGATGACGACGCCCTGGAACACCTGGACACGCGAGCGCGTGCCTTCGATGATGTTGACGTGCACCTTGATGGTGTCGCCGGGGCGGAAGTCCGGGACGTCGGTGCGCAGCGACGCTGCGTCGACGTGGTCGAGGAGCTGGCTCATGATTGGGTCACTCTCTGCGGACGCACACGGGTCGCCGCGGATCGAATTCGGTAAGTGAAGGTGTGTGCCCGGTGTCGGCGACTCCCCCGTGGCAGAGTCCAGCCAGGGCACGGCTACCCATCTTGCCACAGCAACCCACGTCCGCAAAACGCGCGAGGATGGTCCCATGATCGAACTCCGCACCCCCGCCGAGCTGGACGGCCTGCGCGCCGCCGGTCGGTTCGTGGCCGACGTCCTCGACGAACTGCTCGACACCGTCGACGTCGGCGTGAACCTGCTCGACCTCGACCGGGTTGCCGCACGGATGATCGCCGACCGCGGCGCGGTGAGCTGCTACGTCGACTACCACCCCTCGTTCGGCAAGTCGCCGTTCGGCAAGAACCTCTGCACCTCGGTCAACGACGCGGCGCTGCACGGCCTGCCGTACGACCGTGTGGTCGTCGACGGCGACCTCGTGAGCCTCGACTTCGCCGCGAGCGTCGACGGCTGGGTCGCGGACTCCGCCGTCACGGTGCAGGTCGGCACCCCGCGCGAGGACGACCAGCGGCTGATCGACACCGTCGAGCGCGCGCTCACCGCGGGCATCGCCCAGTTCCGCACGGGCAACAAGCTCGGCGACGTGTCGTACGCGATCGGTCGCGTCGCGAAGGACGCCGGCTACGACGTGAACCTGCAGTTCGGCGGGCACGGCGTCGGCAGGACGATGCACGGCGACCCGCACGTCCCGAACGACGGCCGGCCCGGGCGCGGTCTCAAGCTCCAGAAGGGGCTGGTCGTGGCGATCGAGCCGTGGCTCATGCAGGGCACCGCCGACCTGTTCCAGGACGACGACGGCTGGACGCTCAAGAGCGTCGACGGCTCGCGCGCCGCGCACGTCGAGCACACCGTCGCCGTGACCGACGCCGGTCCCGAGGTCCTCACCCTGCGTCGCGCCCAGCGCGCCGACGCGACCGCCTGAGGATCCGCAGCCAGCGGCGCACCGAGCCCAGGTGGTCACATCAGGGCCGGGAGGCGCGGTGCGGGCCGCTCCCGCGCCTCCTGTCTCGCAGTGCGCGGCCGGCGCCGAAGCCGCGAAAGCGACAGGTCACAGCCGTGCTGCGCGGTCCGTGCCGCGAGAGCGACAGACGCCCGCCAGCAGGTGGCGCACTGCTGTCGCTTTCGCGGAGCGCGCGTCCGACCGCCCGCGCGCAGCCGGGCACAGCGCCAGCCGCCCGCAGCGCCAGCCGCGCGCTACGCGTCCGGCAGCAGATCCGGCCGGACGCGCCGCGTCCGCTCCACCTGCTGCTCGTGCCGCCACGCACCGACGCGGGCGTGGTGCCCACTGAGCAGCACGTCCGGCACGTCGAAGCCACGCCAGGACGCGGGCTTCGTGTACGACGGGTACTCGAGCAGCCCGTCTTCGTGGGACTCCTCGACGAGGGACTCGGGGTTGCCGACGACTCCGGGCACGAGTCGCCCGACGGCCTCGATCATCGCCATCGCAGCGACCTCGCCGCCGTTCAGCACGTAGTCGCCCAGCGAGAGCTCGACGACCGTGGCGTGCGCCGCGGCCCACTCGAAGACCCGGGCGTCGATCCCCTCGTACCGCCCGCAGGCGAACACGAGGTGGTCCGACGTCGACGCGAGCGAGCGCGCGATCGACTGCGTGAACGGCGTGCCGGCGGGCGTCGGGACCACCAGGGTCGACGAGCCGTCGGGCCGGAACAGCGACTCGAGCGCCAGCGCCCACGGTTCGGGCTTCATGACCATGCCCGCTCCCCCGCCGTACGGGGTGTCGTCGACGGTGCGGTGCCGGTCGGTCGTCCACGAGCGGAGGTCGTGCACGTGCAGGTCGAGCAGGCCGCCGGAGCGGGCCTTGCCGAGCAGCGAGACGTCCAGCACGGAGAAGAACTCCGGGAAGATCGTGACGATGTCGATGCGCACGCGCGCTAGTCCGTCACGGTCTCGGGTCGGGACGTGTCCTCGGGGTCCTCGAACAGGCCCGTCGGCGGCGTCACGGTGACGGTGCCGGCGGCGATGTCCACCGCGGGCACGATCGCCGAGACGAACGGCACGAGGACCTCGCCCCGCGACGGGGTGTCGATGGCGAGGAGGTCCTGCGCCGGCAGGTGGTCGACCCGCGCGACGGTACCGACCTCGACGCCGTCGCGGAGGACCGTCAGCCCGACGAGCTGGTGGTCGTACCAGGCGTCGTCCTCACCGGTCTCGGCGTCGGCGTCCTGCTCGACCCAGAGGATCGCCCGCGCGAGCGTCTCGGCTGCGGTGCGGTCCCCGATGCCCTCGAAGAAGGCGACCGGGTGGCCGTTGTACCAGCGGAGCTCGTCGAGCGCGATGGTCTTGCCGGCCCAGGGCGAGTCGTCCGGGACCTGGAGCGTGAACACGGCTCCGGGCGTGAACCGACGATCCGGGTCGTCGGTGTAGAGCTCGAGCTTGGTGCCGCCCTTGAGCCCGTGCGCCTTCGTGATGCGACCCACCCGGAGCTGGGTCGTCTCCCTAGGAATCGGTGTCGACCACGTCGACACGCACCCGCTTGCCGTCGGCGAGAGCCGAGACGAGGGTGCGCAGCGCCTTTGCGGTCCGTCCGGCGCGACCGATCACGCGGCCGAGGTCCTCGGGGTGCACACGCACCTCGAGGACCTCGCCCCGCGCGGAGGTGGAACTGGCGACGCGCACGTCGTCAGGGTGATCGACGATCCCCTTGACGAGGTGCGTCAGCGCGGATTCGAGCAAGGAATTACGCCTCGGTCGTCTCTGCGGTCTCGTCGGCCGACTCGGCCGGAGCGGCGGCGGGGGCCGTCTTCTCCGACTTCGGCTTGAGGACGGCCTTCTTGGAGGAGTCCACGACGAACGCCTGCTTGGGCTCGGCGACCTTGACCTTGGACTCGGTGTCCTTCTCGCCCTTGAACTTGGCCCAGTCGCCGGTCAGCTTGAGGAGGGCCGCGACCTGCTCGGTCGGCTGCGCGCCGACGCCGAGCCAGTAGAGCGCACGCTCGGACTCGATCTTGATGACCGAGGGCTCCTCGGTCGGGTGGTACTGACCGATCTCCTCGATGACGCGACCGTCGCGCTTGGTGCGCGAGTCGGCGACGACGATGCGGTAGTACGGCGCCCGGATCTTACCGAGACGCTTGAGACGGATCTTGACAGCCACAAATGCTCCTGTTGCGTGTTGTTGTGGTTGAACCGGACCGCGGGCGTGGGGGCACACACGGTGGAAGCTCGATGAGACCGTGATCCGCTGGATAGAGGGTCGAGCGGACACGATTCGACCGTTCATTCTTGCAGGTTTCCGAGCGAGAAGCGAGTCGGGACGCGCCGTCAGGGTGCGAGTCGTCGAACCGCTTCGAGCGCTTCGGACGTGGCACGCACCGCGTCGACGCTCCGGGCGTCGCGTGCGCCGCCCACGACGGCGTACGGCACACCGGCTGCCAGGAGGCCCGACTCGAGTCCGTCGGACGGCCCTGCGCCCGCCTCGGCATCCGTCCCGAGCGCCCGCTCCTGCCCGGCGCAGACCACCACGGTGTCCGCGGGGACGCCGCGTTCCTCGCCGTGCTCGTCGCGGATCCAGAGCACACCGGGCTCGATGCGGAGGTACTCCTGCACGCCGCCGACCAGGTGCACGCCGGCGTCCCGGAGCCGGCCGATCGCCACCCAGCGGGAGGTGATGCCGATGCCCTGCCCGAACTTGCCCGAGCGACGGAGGACGGTGACGTCGCCGCCGGGTCGGAGCGTGCGGGTCGCCACGGGGAGCCGCTGCGGCACGTCCCCCACGACGGTGTCCGCGACGTCGAGGTCCCAGCGGACGCCGAACTCGGTGGCACGCCGGGCCTCGTCGGGCGACTCGACGAGGAACGCCGCCGTGTCGACGCCGATCCCACCGCCGCCGATGATCGCGACGGTCCCGGCGGGGACGCCCTCGCGGAGCGCCCGCTCGTAGGACCGGACGTGCGGCAGGTCGGCACCGGGGACGTCGATCGTCCGGGGCACGACACCGGGGGCGAGCACGACGGCCTCGCTCGCGGTGAGGTCGGCGGCCGTGGCGGCCCGACCGAGGTGGATCGTCGCGCCGCGGTCCTCGAGCTCGGCGCGGGCGGCGCGGACCGTCGCCGCGTAGTCCTCCTTGCCGGGCACCAGCGCGGCGAGGTCGAACTGTCCGCCCAGCCGGTCGGACGCCTCCCAGAGGGTCACGGTGTGGCCGCGACGAGCGGCGTCGACCGCGGCGGCGAGCCCGGCCGGGCCACCACCGACGACGTCGACGCGCTTCGGGTCGGTCGTCGGGCGGGCGGGGAACGCGACCTCGCGGGCCGCGCGCGGGTTGACCAGGCACGACACGGGCTGGCCGACGATCGAGCGGTCGAGGCAGGCCTGGTTGCAGCCGATGCAGGTGTTGACGAGGTCGAAGGCGCCGGCGAGCGACCGGTTCACGATCGCGGGGTCGGCGAGGAACGGGCGCGCGAGGGCGACCGCGTCCAGGAGCCCGTCGGCCAGCACGGCCTCACCGTCGCGCAGGTCCGTCATCCGGTTCGACGCGATGACCTTCACGTCCGGGTACGCCGAAGCGCGGACGACGCCGGCGATGCGGGCGGCGTACGCGAGCCACGCGCCGTGCGGCACCGCGGCCTGCACGGTCGGCGTGCGGGACTCGTGCCAGCCGATGCCGACCGATATCCCGTCGAGGCCGAGGGGCAGCAGCTCGTGCACGAGCGCGTCGACGTCGTCGTCGGTCGACGAGCCGGGCATCAGGTCGGCGCCGGAGAGCCGGATCGTCACGGCGAGGTCCGGTACCGCCCTGCGGACGGCGTCGACGACCGCCACCGTGAACCGACGACGCCGGACCGCGTCCCCGCCCCACTCGTCGTCGCGCAGGTTCGTCAGCGGCGACTGGAACTGGTTGATGAGGTAGCCCTCGGACGCCATGATCTCGACGCCGTCGAAGCCGATGTCCCGCGCGGACCGGGCGGCGTCGGCGAAGTCCTCGATGGTCTGCTCGATCTCGGCGGCGGTCAGCTCGACCGGCACCACGCCACGGGCAGCCGCCCACGGCAACGCGGACGGGGCCACCACACGCTGGGGTTCCCCGTGCCGGTCGACCATGCCCGACGCGAGCGCGTACCGCCCGGCGTGGAAGAGCTGCGCGAGGATCACCGAACCGGCGTCGTGCACGGCGTCGACCGCGGTACGGAACCGCTCGTCCGCTCCCCCGACGCCGAACACGGCGAAGTCCGGGCCACCACGGGCCTCGTCGCTCACCGCGATGCCGCCCGTGATGATGCAGGCGGCGCCCCCGGCGGCACGCTCACGGTAGAACGCCGCCATGCCCGCCCCGCCGTCGTCGTGCACCTCGAGCCCGGTGTGCATCGACCCCATGACCACCCGGTTCGGCAGGGTCAGGGGGCCGAGCGTCCACGGCGAGGAGACGACGGCGAGGTCGGGCATGGCGACGGTGCTCATGCGCCTACTCTGCCGTGTCGGCAGCCGAGTCGGCGGCAGCGTCGGCCGGCGGCAGGACCGCGTCGCGCAGCGGGGACGTCGTGTCCGCCCAGAACGGCGGGGCGATCACGGTCAGGCCGCCGTCGACCGACAGCACCTGGCCCGTGATGTAGCCGGCCTTGTCGGAGAGCAGGAAGTCCACCGCGTCGGCCATGTCGTCGGCGGTGCCGGGACGCTGCAGCGGGAGCTTCTCGAACACGGTGTCGATCGGCGCCTGACCGGGCACCTTCGTGTAGAAGTACTCGAGCGAGTCGGTGTCGATGAGCCCGCCGTTGACCGCGTTCACGGTGATCTGACGGGGCCCGAACTCGACCGCCATGTACTTCATGTAGGACTCGCTCATGGCCTTCGCGGCACCGAGCGCGGCGTACGTCGGGAACGCGCGGAGCGACCCGTACGAAGTGACCACCACGATGCGGCCGCCCCTGTCCATGAGCTGCGCGGCACGCTGCGCACCGAGGACGAACGAGCGGGCGTTCGTGGCGTAGCTGCGGTCGAGGTGGTGCAGCTTGAGGTCCGCGACGGGCTTGAAGGCGCTCGCGGCGGCGTTCGCGACGAAGTAGTCCAGACGCCCGTACGTGTCGCGGACGAGGTCGAACAGCGCGTCGATCGACTCGGGCTGCTCGATGTCGACCTGCGCCGTGATCCCGTCGCCGCCGGCGGCCTTGACGTCGGCGAGCGACTCCTCGGCCAGGTCGGCGTTGCCCTTGTACGTCACGACGACGGTGACGCCGCGCTGGCCGAGCTTCTGCGCGAGCAGGCGGCCGATGCCGCGGGAGGCACCCGTGATGAGGGCGATGGGAGCAGTGGTTGCAGCCAATGTGTTCCTTGCGTTGTCAGGGCCTGGAGGCGCGGTGCGGGCCCGCACCGCGCCTCCAGGCCATGGAGTGGTTGCGGATCAGAACCCGGCCTGGCCGGTCACGACGGCGCGGCCGACGACCAGCTTCTGGATCTCGTTGGTGCCTTCCTCGAAGCGCTGCGCGCGCGCGTCGCGGTAGACGCGCTCGATGGCGTTGCGCTTCCAGTAGCCCTGGCCGCCGTGCACCTGCAGTGCCTTGTCGGTGACGCGGGCGAGCATGTCGACGGCGACCATCTTCGAGGCGCTGGACAGCGTGCCGGCGTCCGGACGGCCCTCCTCGTAGGCGCGGGCCGCCTCGAGGACGAGGGCGCGCGCGGCGGCGATGTCGGCGTAGTTCTCCGCGACGTAGAACTGGATCGCCTGCCGGCTGGAGAGCTTCTTGCCGAACGTCTCGCGCTTGTTCGCGTACTCGACGGCGAGCTCGTTCGCACGCTCGGCGAGACCGACGGCGCTCATCGCGACGGACACGCGGCTCGGCAGCAGGAAGCCGCCGAGTGCGACCTCGAGGCCCTGGCCCTCGTCGCCCAGGCGGGCGGAGGCAGGGATCGGGGTCTCGGTGAAGCGGAGGATCGCGTGGTCGGTGCCACGGATGCCCATGGTGTCGGAGTCGTCGATCACCTCGGCGCCGGGCAGGCCGGAGTTCGGCATGAGGAACGCGACGGTGCCGTCCTGGCCCGTGGTGCCCTCGAGGCGCGCGGCGATGAGCCAGTAGTCGGCCTTCACGCCGAACGTGATGAGGTGCTTCTCGCCGTTCATCACGTAGGTGTCGCCCTCGCGGCGGACGGTCGTGCGGATGTCGGCACCCGTGCCCGCGGTCGCCTCGGTCAGCGTGAACGCGACGAGCTTGTCACCGGCGACGCTCGGCTTCACGACCTCGTCGAGCTGCTCCGGCGTCGCGTACGGCTGCATGGCGCGCCAGGTGCCGTTGATGACGTGCACGAGCATGCGGATCGACGCGTGCGAGCGCGACACGATCTCCATGATCTCGAGGTAGCGCGAGAACGGGATGCCCCGTCCGCCGAGCTCGGCCGGGGCGGCGAGCGACAGCCACCCCTTGTCCTTGAGCTCCTGGAACAGCTCGGGCGCGACCTGGCCGGTGCGCTCGATCTCCTCCGCCCACTCCTCGCCGCGACCGCGGACCCACTCGGTCACCTCGGCCTTGAGCTCCTGGAAGGCGGCCTCGGTCTGCGGCTCCATGACCATCGTCATCTGTCAGTTCTCCTTCGTCGCGACGAGCGCGGCTGCCTGCTCGCGCAGGACGTTCTTCTGGACCTTGCCGACCGCGTTGCGCGGCAGCTCGGCGATGTACTCGAGACGCTCAGGCCAGTAGTACTTGCTCACGCCGGCCTTGTCGAGCGCGCGCTGCATCGCGGCGAAGTCGAGCTGCTCCGCACCGGCCGCCGGCACGACGAACGCGCAGGCGCGCTCCCCGAGGCGGGCGTCCGGCATCGCGACGATCGCCACGTCGGTCACGAGTGGGTGCTGGTAGAGCAGGTTCTCGATCTCGACGACCGGGATCTTCTCACCACCGCGGTTGATGACGTCCTTGACGCGGCCGGTGATGGACAGGAAGCCCTTGGCGTCGACCTTCGCGAGGTCGCCGGTCTTGTACCAGCCGTCCTCGGTGAAGACGTCGTCCGTGAGGTCCTGCCGGTCGAGGTACCCGTCGAACATCGTCGGCGAGTGCAGCTCGAAGTTGCCCTCGGTGTCCGCCGGCAGCTCGTGCCCCTCGTCGTCGACGATGCGGATCCGGATGCCGGGCAGCGCGCGACCGTCGTGACCGTAGGCGTCCGCCGGGTCGTCGGTCGGGCTGGAGAGCGCCCCGAGGCAGGTCTCGCTCGTACCGAACGCGCCGAGGATCGCGGTGCCGACCACCGTCGCGGCACGCTGGGCCAGTGCACGGGGCACCGCGGCGCCCGTCGGCACGAAGATCCGGAGGGACTCGGGCTGTCCGGCCCCGGCCTCGACGAGGTCGACGAGGTCGGTCAGGAACGGCGTCGCGCACTGCACGAACGTGGCCTTCGCGGCGCCGAACGCCTGCTCGAGCGCGACGGTGCCGTCCCACACGGGCTGGATGACCTGCGGTGCGCCGAGCCGGAAGGCCAGGAGCATGCCGTACAGGAACCCGGTCTGGTGGGCGAGCGGCGACGGGATGTAGATCCGGTCCTCGCTCGTCAGGCCGGACTGCGCGACGTGCATCGCGGTCGCCAGGCCGAGCGTCCGGTGCGGGTGCTGCACGCCCTTCGGCTCGCCGGTGGTGCCGGAGGTGAAGAGCAGCTGGCAGACGTCGTCCGGGCCGGGCGCGTGGGACAGGATCTGGTCGACGTCCACCTGCACCGAGTCGAGCGCGGTGTCGAAGTAGCGCCAGTTCCACTCGCTCGCGGCGACGCGGTCGGCGGCGTCGGCGGGCAGCGGCGGCTGGTTCGTCGGGCTGTCCGCCTGCCCGCGGGCCTCGGAGCGGAGCACGACCACGTGCTCGACCGACAGGCGGCGCTTCTGGGCCTTCGCCTCGTCGATGACCTCGAGCAGTTCGAGCGCCGGGCGACGCTTCCGGAAGACGTTCGGCAGGAAGACCACGCGTGCGCGGGACCGGGCCAGCGTCATCGTGGTCTCGCGGGGACCGAACACGGGCATGATCGGCGTCGCGACGGCACCGATCTGGATCGCACCGAGGGTGATCGAGACGAACTCGCGCCAGTTCGGCAGCTGCATCGCCACGGACTCGCCCGTGCGGACACCGAGCTCGAGGAGCAGGGCGGAGACCTTGTCGGCCTCGTCCTGCAGCTCGCGCCACGTCGTGTTCACCGGCTCGGGGCCGCCGACCTCGATCACGGCGAGGCCGTCCGGGTCCTGCTGGGAGAGCGCGCGGACCTTCTCGCTGAGGACGAGCGGATCGGCGTCGACGCCGGCGAGCTCGGGCAGCGCGCTCGTCACCGTCTCCTGCTCATCCCCCAGGTCCGTGCTCTCCGCAGCGGCCTCGGCGGCGTCGATCCGGTCGTCGCGGGCGATCTGCGCCTCGGCGCCGTCGCCGACCTCCATGTCGAGGCCGACCGAGTTCATCGCCTCGAGGAAGGTCGGGTACGAGATCCGGTAGGCGCGCGGGTAGGTGAGGGCGGAGACGCCGTCGGCCTTCGACGCGGCGACGGCCAGCGACATCAGCACGCGGTGGTCGTTGAACGAGGACATCGGCGACCCGTGCAGGTCGCCCGGACGGACGCCGGTGACGCGCAGCTCGTCGGCGCCCTGCTCGGCGCGGCCGCCCAGTCGGTTGAGCTGGAGCATCGCCGCGACGCGGTCGGACTCCTTCAACCGGATGTGCGCGACGTTCCAGAGCCGGGTCGTGCCCTCGGCGAAGGTCGCCATCGTGGACAGGATCGGCAGCAGGTCCGGGATCGGCTGGCAGTCGATGTCGAGGGGGCGCAGCGGGGAGCCGTCGTGCTCGATGCGCACGAAGCCGGTCTCCTCGTCGATCCGCATCGGGACGCCCATCGCCGTGGCGAGGTCGAGGAACTCGCTCTCCGGGTGGTCGGTCTCGGCGGTGGTGAACGCCGTCATGCCGCGGAGCAGCACGTTCGACTCGCGGATGCCGGCCGCAGCGATGCCGAACGCGGCCGAGCCGATGTCCGGCGGGATCACGTAGTCGTGCGGGGTGGCCTGCTGGTTCGCCGGGATCCGGTACTCGAGCCAGTCGTCGGACACCTCGACCGTGAGGCCGAACTGGCGCATCATGCGCACGGTCAGCTCGACGTACGGCTGCTCGTTGAGCCGTCCGCCGGTGATGTGGATCCGGGTCTCCTCATCCGCGAAGGGCGCGACGAGGAGCAGGCCGGAGATCCACTGCGACAGGGTGCCGGCGATCTGGACGTCGCCGCCGCGCGGACGCTTCGGCTGCACGGTGACCGGCGGGCAGTCGTTCGTGGCCTCGAGCTCGATGCCCATCTGGGTGAGCGAGGTGAGCAGGGCCTTGATCGGGCGGCGCTGGAAGTACTTCATGCCCGAGAGGGTCATCGGCTTGTCGGCCAGCGACGCGAGCCCCGTCATGAAGTAGAGCGTGGTGCCCGAGGAGCCCATGTTGAGGAGCCCGTCGGCGCCCCGCGAGCCGTGGTCGACGACGTCGGTGGCCTCGTACCGACCGCCGAGGCCGGTGACGTGGTACTCGTTCCCGCGGCGCTTGACGTCGACGCCGAGGGCACGGAGCGTGCCCACGGTCCACTCGACCTGCCGGGTCGCACTGATGCCGGAGACGATGCTCGTCCCCTTCGCCAGCGACGCGAGCACCAGCGCGCGGTGCGCGTGGTACTTCGAGACCGGGATGTCGAGTTCTCCGACGAGCGGTGCGTTCGTCCCGCGCACGACCAGCTGCATGCCTACCTCTTCCCTGTTGAGCGTTACTACGGTACGCCCGGTGTGGATCGTCTGTGAATCGGATCCGCACGACCGGGAGTGCGGTTCCTTGTGCGTGTCCGACAAGGAGCCGGGCAGGATGTACAGCATGGACATCCGTTTCACCGAGTCCCGCCCGTCGACCATCGGCGTCGAGTGGGAGCTCCCCCTGGTCGACCGGGACACCGGCGACCTGACCCCGCGTGCCCCGGCCGTGATCCAGGCGGTGCAGCAGCGGCTCGGTGACCACGACCGGGTGACCGAGGAGCTCCTGACGAACACGGTCGAGGTCGTCACCGGCGTCCACTCGCGGGTGAGCGGTGCCACGAGCGAGCTGTCCGGCATCATCGGCGAGGTCGTCGACGCCGCCGAACCGCTCGACGCGCAGGTCATGTGCGCCGGCACCCACCCCTTCGCCGTGTGGGACCAGCAGGAGATCACACCGGACAGCGAGCACTACACGACCCTCATCGACCGCACCCGGTGGTGGGGCCGTCAGATGCTCATCTGGGGCGTCCATGTCCACGTCGGCATCGACGACCGCGACAAGGCGCTGCCGATCCTCGGCGCGATGCTCGCGTACGTGCCGCACCTGCAGGCCTTCACCGCCTCGAGCCCGTTCTGGGCCGGCACCGACACCGGGTACGCCTCGAACCGCGCCCTGATGTTCCAGCAGCTGCCGACCGGTGGCCTGCCGCCGGCACTCGGCGCGTGGGCGAACTTCGAGGAGGTCGTCGACGACCTCACCCGCACCGGCGTCATCGAGGGCGTCAAGGACCTCCGCTGGGACATCCGCCCGTCGCCCGGCTGGGGCACCCTCGAGAACCGCGTCTCCGACGGCATCTCGACCCTGCACGAGGTCGGGGCCGTGACCGCGCTCGTCCAGTGCCTCGTCACCGAGATGTCCGACCGGCTCGACGCCGGCGAGACCCTGCCGACCATGCAGCCCTGGTTCGTCCGCGAGAACAAGTGGCGCGCGGCCCGGTACGGCATGGAGGCCGAGATCATCACGAACGCGGCCGGCGACGAGCGGCTCGTGACCGACGAGGTGCACGACCTCGTGCAGCGGCTCGACCCGGTGGCGGACCGTCTCGGGTGTCAGCAAGAGCTGCACCACCTCGACACGATGATCGCGGACGGCGCCTCCTACCAGCGGCAGTTGCAGGTCGCGCAGGAGAACGGCGGAGACCTGCGCGCCGTCGTCCGGCACCTGGTCACCGAGCTGCGCGACTCGCTCTGACCGTCACCGTCCGACGGACGGGAGGCGCGGTGCCGGCCGGCACCGCGCCTCCAGTCCTGGGGGACGTGCGGGAGTGCGATCGCGAGCCGCGTCAGCGACCCAGGAACTTCTGCAGCGACGCGAGCTCTTCCTCGGTCGGCGCCTTGCCGCCCTTGCCGCCGCCGAGCCCGAGACCGGACCCCTTCGGCGCCTGCTGCGGCGCCGCGGCCGCACCCGCGGCGAGCGCCGCACGCTTCGCCGGGTTGCCGACCTTGGACTTCTTCTTGCCGCCCTGCTGCTGCTTCTTGCCGCCGTGCATACCGGGGATCGGCCCCATGCCGGGCATCTGCGGGACGCCACCGCGGGCGACGGTCTTCATCATCTTCGCGGCCTGCTCGAACCGGTTCACGAGGGCGTTGACCTCGGTCACGGTGGAGCCGGCACCCTTGGCGATGCGGAGGCGGCGGGAGCCGTTGAGGAGCTTCGGCAGCTCGCGCTCCTGCGGGGTCATCGACTGGATGATCGCCTCGGTGCGGACGATCTCGCGCTCGTCGAAGTTGTCGAGCGCCTCGCGCATGCCCTTGGCGCCGGGGAGCATGCCGAGCATGCCCTTGATCGAGCCGGCCTTGCGGAGCTGCTGCATCTGCTCGAGGAAGTCGTTGAGCGTGAACGAGTCGCTCGCGATCTTCTCGGCGACCTTGCGCGCTTCTTCCTCGTCGAAGGCACCCTGCGCCTGCTCGATGAGGGAGAGGATGTCGCCGAGGTCGAGGATGCGGCTCGCCATGCGGTCCGGGTGGAACGGCTCGAAGTCGTCGAGCCCCTCGCCCGTGGAGGCGAACATGATCGGACGGCCGGTCACGCTGGCGACCGACAGGGCCGCACCACCGCGGGCGTCGCCGTCGAGCTTCGAGAGGACGACGCCGGTGAAGTCGACGCCTTCCTGGAAGGCGCGGGCGGTGTTGACCGCGTCCTGACCGATCATCGCGTCGATGACGAAGAGGACCTCGTCGGGGTCGACGGCCTTGCGGATGTTCGCGGCCTGCTTCATGAGCTCGGCGTCGACGCCGAGACGACCGGCGGTGTCCACGATGACGGTGTCGTACTGCTGGTCGACCGCGGCCTTGATGGCGTTCTTCGCGACCTTGACCGGGTCGCCGACGCCGTTGCCGGGCTCCGGCGCGAAGACGTGCACGCCGGCTTGTTCGCCGACGACCTGCAGCTGCTGCACGGCGTTCGGACGCTGGAGGTCCGCCGCGACGAGCATCGGCGTGTGGCCGTCCTTCTTGAGCCACTTGCCGAGCTTGCCGGCGAGCGTGGTCTTGCCGGCGCCCTGGAGGCCCGCGAGCATGATGACCGTCGGGGGCCGCTTCGCGAACTCGAGACGCCGCTGCTGGCCGCCGAGGATGCCGACGAGTTCCTCGTTGACGATCTGGACGACCTGCTGCGCCGGGTTGAGCGCGCGGTTGACCTCGTCGGAGAGAGCGCGTTCGCGCACTGCTGCGGTGAACGCCTTGACGACCTCGAGCGCGACGTCGGCGTCGAGGAGCGCCCGCCGGATCTCGCGGACGGTGCCGTCGACGTCGGACGGAGTCAGCCGACCCTTGCTCCGCAGGTTGCGGAAGGTCTCGGTCAGCCGATCGGAGAGTGAACCGAATTGCGCCATGATCCGTCGATTCTACAAGGCCCCGCCCGGACGCTCTCGCCCGTTCACCGCAGGAGGACGCCCTCGGCCAGTTCCACCGTCGTGCCGAGCCCGAGATCGACCACCACCGGAGCCGACGACGGGGCCCGGTCCAGCGTCGGGAACCACCGGCGGCCGGGCGACACCAGGATGAGCAGCCCGTCGACGTCGCCGACGGCGGCGAAGTCGGGCCCCGCCGGGTCGGCGTAGGGGTCGAGTCCGTGCTGGCGGAGGGCCTCGACCGCCCCGGGGACGTCCGGGACTGCGATGCCGACCTCACTGACCGACACGAGCAGCGGGGCGAGCGGTGCGGGGTGCCCGTCGGCCCGCGCGGCGTGCCCGTCGGCCGGCGCGGCCTGCCCGTCGGCCGCCACGGCGTCGCCGTCGGGGAGCTCCCGTCGCTCGATGAGCTCGAGCAGCTGCCGGTCGGGCCCCTCGAAGTACACCGACCGCGAGTCCCAGCCCGCCGGCCCCTCGAACTCGTCGACACCCTGCGCCCCGAGCACCGTCGCGACCTCGGCCACCCGGCGCTTCGCGTCCGCGAACGTCCCGGTCGGGATCGTGAACGCGAGGTGGTGCGCCCCGGTCATCCCGTCGAGCACCCGGAAGACGAGCTGCGACGACCCGACGGTGACCCGGACCGAGTCGTCGTCGGCGAGCACGGCGCACCCGAGTCGCTCGTAGAAGCGGACGGTGTCGTCGAGGGAGCGGGTGGCGAGCTGGACCTGGCGGATGTGCATGGCCCCACCCGACACCCTCAACCGCGCTCCAGGTCAAGGCCCGGACTACTGTCCGACGCATGCACCTCCGGGAGATCGACCTCGGCGGCTGGGCCCGTGCCGCTGCCGTCGCACTGCTCTGCGGGTTCGCCGCCGCCGTGTTCGCGTCACGGTTCGCGATCCCGGTGTCGACCGTCGTGGCCGTCGGCATCGGCGCGGGGGTGCTCGTGACCGTCCTCGTCGTCGTCGCCTGGGCCACCATCGGCGGGTACGCGACCCAGCTGGCGCTGCGGGAGTGGGTTCGAGGGGGTCCGGAGCCGGTCGGCGTCCCCGCCCGACGGCGGGTCCGGTGGCTCGCGCACTTCATCGACCGGACCAGCTGGTTCGCGTGGCTCTCCGCGGTCCTGGCCGTCCTGTTCCTCGCACCGGCCGTCTCGCAACTGGCCGGTGCGACCGACTGGCAGGACGTCGTGCTCGCGCTCTTCCCCGGGGTGCTGTGGGCGGGCATCGCGGTGCACGTCTTCGCGGTCGAACGACGCCACCTGCCACGGGCTCGTGCGCTGTACGAGGAGGAGCTCCGCACGGCCACGTGGCAGGACGTCCGCGTGCCGTGACCTCCAGACACCCGTCGACGCCGTTGTTGGACGGAGTACAGAAACTGTCGTAGCCTGGCGCGCATGCCGGAACTCGACATCGTGCGCCCGTCCGGGTTGCTGGACCACGCCGAGGGACTCGCGCTGCAGCGGGCCCTCCACGCCGACGTCGTCGCCGGCCGCTCTCCCGGGGCCGTCGTCCTGTGCGAGCACCCGTCCGTGTACACCGCCGGGCGCCGCACCGAACCGTCCGACCTGCCGACGGACGGCTCCCCCGTGGTCGACGTCGACCGCGGCGGGCGGATCACCTGGCACGGACCGGGGCAACTCGTCGCGTACCCGATCGTCCGGCTGGCCGAGCCGCTCGACGTCGTCGCCTGGGTGCGGGACCTCGAGCAGGTCATCGTCGACGCGGCGGCCGCCGTGGGTGTGCTCGCCGAGCGGGTCCCGGGACGCAGCGGCGCCTGGGTCCCCGGCCCGGCCGGTGCCCCGCACGCCAAGGTCGGCGCGATCGGCCTGCACGTCGCCGAGGGGGTGACGAGCCACGGCCTCGCGATCAACTGCACGAACAGCCTCGACGCCTACGCCGCGATCGTGCCGTGCGGGATCAGCGACGCGGGGGTGACGACCCTCAGCCGCGAAGCCGGTCGCACCGTGACGGTCGACGAGATCGTCCCCGTGGTGCTCGACCGCCTCCGCGCCGCCGAGCAGGGCATGCACTCCGGACACCGGATCAGCAGCGCCGCGAGCACGCCCGTCACCACGTCAGCACGACAGGAGACCCTCGTATGACCCTCGCCCCCGAAGGCCGCCGGATGCTCCGCGTCGAGGCCCGCAACGCCCAGACCCCGATCGAGACCAAGCCGGCGTGGATCAAGACCCGCGCCACCCAGGGCCCGGAGTTCCGCGAGCTGTCCGGCCTCGTGCGGAGCAAGCAGCTGCACACCGTCTGCCAAGAGGCCGGCTGCCCGAACATCTTCGAGTGCTGGGAGGACCGCGAGGCCACCTTCCTCATCGGCGGCTCGCAGTGCACGCGCCGCTGCGACTTCTGCCAGATCGACACCGGCAAGCCCGAGCCGCTCGACCGCGACGAGCCCCGCCGGGTCGCGGACTCCGTCGCCGAGATGGGCCTGAAGTACGCCACGGTCACCGGCGTCGCCCGCGACGACCTGCCCGACGGCGGCGCCTGGCTCTACGCGGAGACGATCCGCCAGATCCACGAGCACTCCCCCGGGACCGGTGTCGAGATCCTCGTGCCCGACTTCAACGGCCGCCCGGACCAGCTCGGGCAGGTGTTCGCCGCCCGCCCCGAGGTCTTCGCCCACAACGTCGAGACCGTGCCGCGCATCTTCAAGCGCATCCGTCCGGCGTTCACGTTCGAGCGCTCCCTGGACGTCATCACGCAGGGACGCGACGCGGGGCTCGTCACGAAGTCGAACCTGATCCTCGGCATGGGCGAGGAGCGCATCGAGATCGAGGACGCCCTGCAGCGGTTGTACGACGCCGGCACGGACATCATCACGCTGACGCAGTACCTCCGCCCGTCGCCGCGGCACCTGCCGGTCGCTCGATGGGTCGCACCCGAGGAGTTCGTCGCCCTGCGCGAGGTCGCCGAGGAGATGGGCTTCGCCGGGGTCCTCGCCGGGCCGCTGGTCCGGTCGTCCTACCGGGCCGGGCGCCTCTGGGCGCGTGCCACGGTCGCCCGCGGCGGCACGGTGCCGGAGCACCTGTCGCACCTGCTCGACGCGACGCCGGGTCGCCAGGCCGTCTGAGCGGTGGGACCGGACGGACGACGGACGGGAGGCGCGGTGCCAGCTGGCACCGCGCCTCCCGTTCCGCGCATGCGTCCGTGACGGACGCGTCGGTCGCTACGCGCGACCGCGGATGCTCCTGAGCAGCCAGCCGATGACGGCCAGGATGATGAGGACGATCCCGACCCACAGCAGGAACTTCAGGGCACCGACGAAGATGCCGCTGAAGAGCAGGACGAGGCCGACGATGATCGCGATGATCAGCAGAGCGGGCATGTGAGGGCTCCTTCCGTGTACCTGGACGATCCCTGTACTGCGCAGACGGTACCCGGAATCAGCCCACGAGGTTCTGCACGAACACGTGCGGGGTGAAACCGGTGAGGTCGTTGATGCCCTCGCCCTGGCCGATGAGCTTGATCGGGATGCCCGTCTTCTCCTGCACGCTCAGCACGAACCCGGCCTTGGCCGAGCCGTCGAGCTTGGTGATGACGAGCCCGGTGACGCCCGCGCCCTCGATGAACGCCTGCGCCTGCGCGAGGCCGTTCTGGCCGGTCGTGGCGTCGAGCACGAGCAGGACCTCGGCGATCTCGGTCTGCTTCTCGACCACGCGCTTGATCTTGGTGAGCTCGTCCATCAGCCCGGCCTTGGTGTGCAGTCGGCCGGCGGTGTCGATGACGACGATCTCGGTGTTGTCCCTGATGGCCTTCTCGACCGTCTGGTACGCGACCGACGCCGGGTCCTGCCCGGGCTGGGCCGGTCGCACGACCTCGACGCCCGCTCGCTCCGCCCACGTCGCGACCTGCTCGACCGCGGCGGCTCGGAAGGTGTCCGCCGCGCCGACGAGCACCGTGCGGTCGTACGTCTTGAGGAACTTCGCGAACTTGCCGATGGTGGTGGTCTTGCCGACGCCGTTCACCCCGACGACGAGCACGACCGCCGGCCGGTTGCTGAGCTTCAGCGTGGTGTCGAGCTTCGACAGCCGTTCCTCGAGCACCTCGCGCAGCATCCGCTGGAGGTCGGCGGGGTCCGTCGTGCCGTAGCGGTCGACGCGCTCGTGGAGGTCCTCGATGATCTCGTCGGCGATGTCCGGGCCGAAGTCCGCACCGATGAGCGCCGTCTCGAGGTCCTCCCACGTGGTCTCGTCGATCGTCTTGCGCTGGAACAGCCCGCGCAGCCGGGAGGACAGTGACCAGGAACTCGCCATGTTCCCAGCTTAGAGCGCGGCGCATGTGGGCGGCGCCCGGTACGCTCGGGGACACGAAGGGGAGTATTCCTCCTCGGTGTCCCCGTCAGTACGGTCCGGAACGATCCGGGCCCGGGGCGCCGGTCGTGATCAGCACCCAGTGCGGAGCGCGGCGGAAGAGACCTTCAGGCCTCGGCGTACCCACCACCTGGTTGCGCCCATCGACCTGAAGGAAACCCGTGGACGTCCCACTCTTCGTCTGGCTCCTCACCATCGCAGGCATCCTCGCGCTGCTGGTGTTCGACTTCTTCTCGCACGTGCGCACCCCGCACGTCCCGCACATCAAGGAATCCGCGTTCTGGTCGGCGTTCTACGTCGGGCTCGCGATCCTCTTCGGTGTCGGCATCCTCGTCTTCGGCGGCGGACAGGCCGGCGGTGAGTACTTCGCCGGGTGGCTGACCGAGAAGGCACTGTCGGTCGACAACCTGTTCGTCTTCCTCATCATCATGACGAGCTTCGCCGTGCCGAAGGAGTTCCAGCAGAAGGTCCTGCTCGTCGGCGTCGCGATCGCCCTCGTCGCACGCGGCATCTTCATCGCCCTCGGCGTCACGATCATCGACAACTTCTCGTGGGTGTTCTACCTGTTCGGTGCGCTGCTCTTCTGGCTCGCCTGGTCGCAGGCCCGCAGCGGCAACGACCACGGTGGCGACGAGGGTGACTCCCGCCTGATCCGGATCCTCAAGCGCGTCATCCCGACCTCGGACCACTACGACGGTGACCGCCTCACCACGAAGGTCGACGGCAAGCGCCTCTTCACGCCGATGCTGCTCGTGATGGTCGCGATCGGCCTCACCGACGTGCTCTTCGCGCTCGACTCGATCCCCGCGATCTTCGGGCTGACGCAGGACGCCTTCATCGTGTTCACCGCGAACGCGTTCTCGCTGCTCGGGCTCCGTCAGCTGTACTTCCTCATCGCCGGGCTGCTCGAACGCCTCATCTACCTCGGGCAGGGCCTCGCGGTCATCCTCGGGTTCATCGGCGTCAAGCTCGTCTTCCACGCCATGCACGTCAACGAGCTGCCGTTCATCAACGGCGGCGAGCACATCGAGTGGGCTCCGGAGATCCCGATCTGGTTCTCGCTGGGCTTCATCATGCTGACGATCGCGGTCGCCACGGTGGCGTCGCTCGTGGTGTCGAAGCGTCGCCAGGAGCGCGGGCTCACCCCGACGGGCGAGCCGAAGGAGGCCGTCGAGGCCGACGCGCACTAGTCGCGGCCGCCTGACGGTCTGGAGGCGCGGTGCCGGCTGGCACCGCGCCTCCCGTCCGTCGTGTGGTCGCGGAGGCCGGCGGCGCGCCGAGACTCGGCCCTGCGGACAGTTTCGCGGCCGCGAAGGCACGAAACTGTCCGCGGAGCCGAGTCTCGGACTCGGGCCTACGCGACCGCCGGCTCCGGCTCCGGCGACCGCTTCTGCACGCGCTGGCCGACGACGGCGGAGACGCCGTCCTGCCGCATCGAGACCCCGTACAGCGCGTCGGCGATCTCCATCGTGCGCTTCTGGTGCGTGATCACGATGAGCTGCGACGACGCCCGCAGCCGCTCGAACACCGTCAGCAGCCGCCCGAGGTTGGCGTCGTCGAGCGCCGCCTCGACCTCGTCCATGATGTAGAACGGCGACGGGCGGGCGGTGAAGATCGCCACGAGCAGCGCCACCGCGGCCAGGGACCGCTCGCCGCCGGACAGCAGGGTCAGCCGGTCGATCTTCTTGCCGGCGGGCTTCACCTGCACCTCGATGCCGGTGTTCAGCAGGTCGTCGGGGTTCGTCAGCGTGATCGACCCCGAGCCGCCGGGGAAGAGGATCGGGAAGATGACGTCGAACGCCTCCTTCGTGTCGTCGAACGCGGACTCGAAGATCGTCTGCATCTTCTGGTCGAGCTCGTCGATGATCGTCATGAGGTCGGTCCGGGTCTTCTGCAGGTCCTCGAGCTGCTCGGCGAGGAACGCGTGGCGCTGTTCGAGCGCCTGGAACTCCTCGAGCGCGAGCGGGTTCACCTTGCCGAGCTGCCCGAGGTCCCGCTCGGCCGCCTTGAGCCGTCGCTCCTGCTCGGCGCGGACGTACGGCACCGTCTCGACGTCGGCGGGGTCGACGTCCTCGGTGGCGTCGAACTCGGGTAGGGCAGGGCCGCCCGGGAGCGTCGACTCGGCGTCGACCAGTTCGACCAGGTCGTCGTCGGCGTCGGTGGTCGGGTCGGCGTCGGTCGGCGAGTCGTCGGACTGGAGGCGCGGCTCGGCCTCGTCCTCCACCGTCGCCTCCGGCACGGCGCCGTCCAGGGCCGTCCCCGCCGCAGCGGCAGCTGCGGCGCGCTCGGCGTCGCGGTGCTTCCGGGCGAGGACCCGGGGGTCGATCAGGACGTCCACCGGCACCGGCACGTGCGGCCCGTACTCGGCGACCAGCACGGCCTCGACGAGCCCGAGCTCGCTCTGCGCCCGGTCGAGCACGCCGGACACGTGCAACTTCTTCTCGTAGATCTCCATCTCGAGCGAGTGCACGCCGTCGGTGATCGACTGCAGGCGGTCGCGGAGCTCGCGCTCCTCGTTCCGGATCGTCTGGAGCTCGGTGTTCCGCTTCGACCGCTCCGCCTCTTCGGTGGCGAGCTGCACGCGGGCCTCGGCGAGGGACCGGTCGACGGCGCTGAGCAGCCCGGGCAGGTCGGCGAGCACGTCCTCGGCGACGGCGATCTGCCCACGGCGGATCACGGCGAGTCGTGCGGCCTCCGCCGCTGCGGCGCGTTCGGCCTCGAGTTGCCGCTCCAGCTGGTCGGCGCGGGTCCGCTCCGCGCGGACACGCTCGCGGACGGTCTCGACCTGGATGCGCTGCTCGATCTCGGCAGCACGTGCGGCCTCGAGCGCGTCCTGCAGCCCGGGGCGCTCGGACGCGTCGACGACGGGGCGCGGACGGTCGGCGAACTCCTGGCGTGCGCGTTCCGCCTCGGCCAGGACCGCCTCGGCAGCCTCGACGGCGCCGTCGGTCTCGGCGAGGGCCGCGCGCAGTCGCTCGACCTCGGCGGCGGCGTTCTCCACCTTCGCGCGGGTCGACGCGCTGGTCCGGTCGTACTCCGCCTTCGCCCGGGCGCTGGCGCGCGAGGCAGCGTCCGCGTCGTCCGCCGCGCGACGTGCGTCCTCGACGGCGGTGCGGGCGGCCTGGAGGCGCGTGGCCGCGTCCTCGGCGTCGCGCGCGATCGCGTCGCGGCGGGTCACGGCGTCGTCGCGTTCCGCGACGAGTTCGATGCGCGAGGTCACGCGCTCCCCGCCGCCCGTCACGCGGACCGCACGGACGAGGTCACCGGACCGCGTCACCACCGTGGCCTGCGGGGCGGCGGTGAGCACCGCCTCCAGGTCGACCCCGTCGGTGTCCGCGATCAGCGTGTCCCGCAGGATCGCGGCGATCGCCGGCGGACCCTGCACGAGGTCGAGTGCGCGGCGGACCCCGGCCGGAAGCCGCTCGGGCAGTCCGGACGGCGGGGAGTCGGCGTCCGCGACCACGACGTCGATGCGTCCGATGTCCTCGGTGCGGGCGTGCGCGACGGCGTCGAGCGCGACGGACCGGTCGTCGGCGAGGACGGCGTCGGCGAGCCCGTCGAGGGCGATCGCGATCGCCCCTTCGAACCCGGGCGTCACGCTGAGACGGTCCGCGAGGCGACCCACGATGCCGTCTCGCCCGGCCTCGATGAGTGCCTGCGAACCGTCACGGACGTCGATCGACATGCCGAGCGCGGCGACACGGGCGTCCAGGGCGTCCCGTTCGCGCTCGAGGGCGTGCAGGTGGTCACGGAGTTCGTCACGCGCCGCCTGGGCCGCTTCCTGCTGCTCGCGGGCGGTCTCGAGCGGTGCGGTCAGCGCGTCCTCGTCGATGCCCTCGGACGGGTCCGCGCCGAGTTCGGCGAGGGCTGCAGCCGCCCGTTCGGACCGCTCCCCTGCCTCGGCCAGCGCCCGCTCGCGCCGTTCCCGGTCGGCCACCGCGGAGCCGCGCTTCGACGTCGCCACGTCCACCGCGGACCCGAGGCGCTGGGCCTCGAGGTCGTGCTGCGAGACGAGAGCGGCCTGGGCGGCGATCCGCTCGTCGAGGGCGTCGAGCGCCGCACGGGCCGCCTGCACCCGCTGCGCCGCCACCGCCGTGCCGCCGGTCATCTCCGCCGCCTGCGCCTCGAGCCGGTCCGCTTCGTTCCGGACGCCCTGCACCTGCTCCGGCGTGATCGTGGGGCCCTGCTGCGGCGCGTCGGCCTGCTGGGCGAGGAACATCAGGCGCTGGTTCGCCAGGCTCGACAGGCCGCGGAGCCGCTCCTGCACGCTCTCCAGCCGGTGCACCACCGTGCGGGCGCGGTCGACGTCGTCGCCGACCATGCTCTGCTCGACGTGCTGCTGGCGGGCACGGGTCTGGTCGAGCCGTTCCTGCAGCACGATGCGCTCGGACTTGCGGCCGGCCTCGACCTCCTGGTGCTCGTGGAGCTCGCGGCGCAGGCGGACGACGTCGTCGGCGAGGATGCGGGCCTTGGCGTCACGGGCGACCGCGGCGACCGACTGGGCCTTGCGCGCGACCTCGGCCTGGCGTCCGAGGGGCTTCAGCTGGCGGCGGATCTCCCCCGCGAGGTCGGACAGGCGCGTCAGGTTCGTCTGCATCGCGTCGAGCTTGCGGAGGGTCTTCTCCTTGCGCCGACGGTGCTTCAGGATGCCCGCGGCCTCCTCGATGAAGCCGCGGCGGTCCTCGGGCGTGGCGTGCAGGACCTTGTCGAGCTGGCCCTGGCCGACGATGACGTGCATCTCACGGCCGAGGCCGGTGTCGCTCAGGAGCTCCTGGACGTCGAGCAGGCGGCAGTTCTCGCCGTTGATCGCGTACTCGCTGCCGCCGTTGCGGAAGAGGGTGCGGGAGATCGTGACCTCGGAGTACTCGATCGGCAGCAGGCCGTCGGCGTTGTCGATCGTCAGCAGCACCTGCGCACGGCCGAGCGGACCGCGCGTCGAGGTGCCCGCGAAGATGACGTCCTCCATCTTGCCGCCACGGAGGGTCTTCGCCCCCTGCTCCCCCATCACCCAGGCGAGGGCGTCCACGACGTTGGACTTGCCGGAGCCGTTCGGGCCGACGATGCACGTGACGCCCGGTTCGAACGCGAACGTCGTCGGCTGCGCGAAGGACTTGAACCCCTTGATGGTCAGGCTCTTCAAGTACATGCGGTCTCCGGATGCTCTGGTTGGGCGTCAGGCTAACGCGTGCGACGGCGTGGGCGTGGTTGGCACACGGGGCAGATGTGGCTCGATCGGTTCATGAAGGCCTCACGCACGATCGTGGTGCCGCACCGGGGGCACGGCTTCCCCTGCTGCCCGTACACGTGCAACCGCTGCGAGAAGTACCCGGACTGCCCGTTCACGTTGACGTACTGCGCGTCGAAGCTCGTGCCGCCGTCCTCCAGCGCACGGCCGAGGACGTGCCGCACCTCGGCCAGGAGGCAGTGCAGGTCGGCGCGGGTCAGCCGCTCGGCCAGCCGGTCGTAGTGCAGCCTGGCCGCCCAGAGGGACTCGTCGGCGTAGATGTTCCCGATGCCGCTCACGACGCCCTGGTCGAGCAGGACGCGCTTGATGCCGCTCGAGCGCTTCCGGGCGGCGGCGATGAAGCGGTCGTCGTCGAACGCGGGGTCGAGCGGGTCGCGGGCGATGTGCGACACCTGCTTCGGGATGCTCCGGCGCCACACGGCGTCGGGATCGACCTCGTCGACCTGTCCGGCGGAACCGGCCGGCGCCCCGTCGATCGTCGGGACCATCTCGTCGATCGCCATCGAGCCGAACGTGCGCTGGTCGACGAACTCGAGCTCGACCGGGGGCTCCGGGGAGCCGTCGCGGTCGGTGCCGGTGGGCTGGACGTCGAGGAGGATCCGTCGGTGCTTCGCCGCCTCGCGCCCACGGCCGAGCAGGATCTGACCGCTCATGCCGAGGTGGGCCACGAGGGCCTCGGGTCGGTCGCCCTCGTGCTCGGGCTGCAGGGGCATCCAGAGGAACTTGCCACGACGGACCGCGGCGGCGATGGTGCGACCGGTCAGGCGGTCGGCGAAGTCCTCGGCCGGACCGTCGTGCCGGGTCAGTGCGCGGTCGTCGACGACGTCCACGTGCAGGACCCGCGCGCCGCTGACGGCGGGTTCGAGGCCGGCGCGGACGACCTCGACCTCGGGCAGTTCGGGCACGCGGTCAGGCCGCCCGGCCGGAGAGCTGCGTCCACGCCTGGAGCGCCGCTGCCATCTCGGCGGTCTTCTTGCTCGACCCGGTGCCGGTGGAGACGTCCTCGCCCTGGAGCACGACCGTGGCGTGGAAGGTCTTGTCGTGGTCGGGACCGGCCTCGGTCACGCGGTACGACGGGTTGCCGAGCGACAGGCTCGACGCGAGTTCCTGCAGGCTCGTCTTCGGGTCCATCGCGGCGCCGAAGCGGTCCGGGTCGATGAGGAGCGGTTCGACCAGCCGGAGCACCAGCGCGGTCGCCGGGTCGGGGCCGGCGGAGAGGTAGGTCGCGCCGATCACGGCCTCGACCGTGTCGGCGAGGATCGACGACTTGTCGCGGCCACCGGTCTGCTCTTCACCCTTGCCGAGCCGGAGGTACTGTCCGAGCCCGATCATGCGGGCGATCTCGGCGAGGGCGACCGTCGACACCAGGCTCGCGCGCCGCTTGGCGAGGTCGCCTTCGTCGAGGTCGGGGAAGGACCGGTAGAGCTTCACGGTCACGGCCTGGCCGAGGATCGAGTCCCCGAGGAACTCGAGGCGTTCGTTGTGCCCGATGCCACCGTGCTCGTACGCGTACGAGCGGTGGGTCAGGGCGAGCTGCAGGAGCTCGAGGTCGATGTCGGCCCCGAGGATGCCCTGCAGACGAACGACGTCCGGCCCCACGGGGCGGGACCCCGTGGCGCCGGACGTCGCTGTCATGCGTGTGGTCCGATCAGACGTCGGCGACCTTGCGGCCCTTGTACTCCATGTACAGGGGCGTGCCGGCGGAGTCCTCGACGACCTTCGCGCGGTGCGGGAGGCTGTAGGTGACCTTGCCGTTCTCGATCGTCTTCACGAGCTGGACCGGCGCGGCCTTCCACTGCGAACGACGGGCGTGCGTGTTGGCACGGGACTGCTTGCGCTTGGGAACGGCCATGGTGGTTCTCTTTCGGTTGGTCGGTGGTCAGTGGCGAGGGGCGGCGGTCAGTCGGCCTGGTCGGCGTCGGACCGCTCCTGACCCTCGGTGGTCTGGGGCGTGGTCGTGCTGGCTGCGTCGGTGTCCTCGCCGCCGCTCGTCGCGTCGTCGAGGGTGATGCCGCTCAGCGCAGCCCACCGCGGGTCCAGGACCTCGTGAGCACGCTGCTCGCCGATGTCGGCCAGTCGCTCGCCCGTCACCGGGTCGAGGCCTGGGCAGTCCGGTCGGCAGACCGGCTGGAACGGCAGCGCCAGCACCACCGCATCTCGAACGACCTGTTCACAATCCACGTGGTCATCGTGAACGAAGAAGTCGAAATCCTCCGAGGCATCATACGCGAACAGCTCGGCGAAATCGACCTCGACGGGCTCGCTGATGTCGATGAGGCACCGGGAGCACTCGCCCTCGGCCTCGGCGCTGGCGTGCCCGGAGACGAGGACGCCCTCGTGCAGGCCCTCGAGCCGGAGGTCGATGTGCATCTCGGCGCCTTCGCGGACGGAGATGACACCCGCTCCCATCGCATCCGGCACCGCGATGTCGAGCGAGTGCTCGCGCATCTCGCCCGGCCGGTGCGCGAGGTCGCGCACGCGCAGGGCGTAGGGGCTGTTCACGTGGGAAGACACGATCGACAAGCCTACATCGCTCGGGCCTGCGAGTCGAGGCGGGGGCGGGCGTGTCCGGTTCCGTGCGTCCGGCGCTCAGCGCCCGGTGTGCTCGTGGAGGGCCGCCGCGACCACCTGCGGCACGTACGGGGTCACGTCGCCGCCGAGGGACGCCACCTGACGGATGAGCGAACTCGACACGTGGGCGCGGGCGGCCTCGGGCAGCAGGAACACCGTCTCGACGTCGGCGAGGTGGCGGTTCATGATCGCCATCGGGGTCTCGTACGCGACGTCCTCGCCGGATCGGACGCCCTTGACGAGGACCTTCGCACCGACCTGCCGGCAGTAGTCGACGAGCAACCCCGAGGTCCACTCCCCGACCCGGACGTTGTCGGACACGCCCGTCTCGACGAGCGACTCCTCGATGAGGCGGACACGGTCGACCGCGTCGAACATCGCGGGCCGCTTGTCAGGGTTGTGCACGACGAGCACGTGCACCTCGTCGAAGAGCCCCGCCGCACGCCCGATCACGTCGAGGTGCCCGAGGGTCACGGGATCGAAGGAACCGGGGACCACCGCGATCTGCGCCATGCCAGCGACGATACCGGCGTTCAGTTCTTGCCGAGGAACGCGGCGTCGGACTCGTCGAGCCGCCGGGCCAGGGCTTCGCGGAGCGCGGGGTGCCCGTCGAGCTGCGGATCGGGCTCCAGCACGCGCTCGGCTTCCTCGCGCGCGTCGACGATGAGGTCGGCGTGCTCCACGACGCGCAGCAGGTTGAGCGACGACCGCCCGCCCGACTGCCGTTCGCCGAGCACGTCGCCCTCGCGCCGGAGCTCGAGGTCGACCCGCGCGAGCTCGAACCCGTCGTCGGACGCCGACACCGCGTCGACCCGTTCCCGCGAGGTCGTCTCGGCCTCGGCCGCGGTCACGAGCAGGCACACGCCGGCGTACTGGCCGCGGCCGATGCGCCCGCGGAGCTGGTGGAGCTGCGAGACGCCGAACCGGTCGGCGTCGAGCACGGCCATCATCGAGGCGTTCGGCACGTCGACGCCGACCTCGATCACGGTCGTGGCCACGAGCACGTCGACCGTTCCGGCCGCGAAGGAGGTCATCACCCGGTCCTTCTCGTCCGCCGTCATGCGGCCGTGCAGGACCTCGATCCGGCGGTCGGCGAGGACCGGCATCGTCCGCATGCGTTCCGCCGTGGCGAGCACGGTGGCCGGGGCGCGCTTCGGGGCGTCGTCGTTCGCCGGGTCGGGCTCGCCGTCGTCTTCCGTGTGGGCGTCGTCGATCGCCGGGCACACCACGAAGGCCTGTCGGCCGTCGGCGAGTTCCTCGGCCATGCGGGTCCAGATGCGGGACTCCCAGCCCGGGTGCTCGGCGAGCGGGACCGTGAAGGTCTCGACGCCGGCGCGGCCGGAGGGCAGCCCGGTGATCGTCGAGACGTCGAGGTCGCCGAACACCGTCATCGCCACCGTGCGCGGGATGGGCGTCGCGGTGAGGACGAGCACGTGCGGCGGTGTGGCCCCCTTCGTGCGGAGGGCCTCGCGCTGTTCGACCCCGAAGCGGTGCTGCTCGTCCACGACGACGAGGCCGAGCTCGGCGAAGTCGACCCGGTCGCCGAGGAGCGCGTGCGTGCCGACCACGAGCCGCGAGCTGCCGGACGCCGCCGCGAGCAGGGCTCGCCGCCGTTCGTCCGTCGACTGCGACCCCGTGAGGATCACCGGCCGGAGCTCGGCCGCGAGGTCGGGGCCGAGGAACTTCACGATCGACCGGAGGTGCTGCGCCGCGAGGACCTCGGTCGGGGCGATGAGCGCCGACTGCCCGCCGGACTCGGCCACGGTGAGCATCGCCCGGATCGCCACGAGGGTCTTGCCGGAGCCGACCTCGCCCTGTACGAGGCGGTGCATCGGCCAGTCCGCCGCCAGGTCGTGCGCGATCTCGGCGCCGACCGACCGCTGGTCGTCCGTGAGGGTGAACGGCAGCGTGGCGTCGAAGCGTTCGAGGATCCCGCCGGGCGAGGCGGAGCGCGACGTCGCAGCGGTGGCGCGCGCGGCGATCCGGCGCTGCACGAGGGCGGTCTGGAGCACGAACGCCTCGCGGTAGCGGAGGGCGTCCTGCGCGCGCTTGAAGTCCGCGACCTTCTCAGGGCGGTGCAGGAGTTCGAGGGCCTTGCGGAACGGCACGAGGTCGAGCCGGGTCCGGACCCGGGCGGGGATCGGGTCCGGGACGTCGGGCAGCGTGTCGAGCACGATCGCCATCGAATTGGCGATCTGCCACGAGGTCAGCGTCGACGTCGCCGGGTAGATCGGGATCGGCTGGCGGGAGAAGCGGATGGCTTCCTCGGACTCGGGGTCCGCCGTCGCCCGGGGGTCGTCGCGGTCGAACAGCTCGTAGTCGGGGTGGGCGAGCTGCCGTGCGCCGCGGTAGTCGCCGACCTTGCCGGAGAAGATGCCGCGAGCACCGGGCACGAGGTCCTTCGTCCGCCAGCCCTGGTTGAAGAACGTCAGGGTGAGCAGCCCCTTGCCGTCGCCGATCTTGGCTTCGAGGATCGACCCGCGGCGCGCACGCATCGTCCGTTCGCGGACGTCGACGACCTCGGCCACGATCGTCACCGACTCGCCGATCGCGAGGGAATCGAGCGCGGTCAGGGCACCGCGTTCGGCGTAGCGCCGGGGCGCGTGCTCGAGGAACTCGCCGACCGTGCGGTACCCGAACGCCTTCTCGATCGCGCTCGCCGTCCGTCCGCCGAGGACGTTCGACAACCGCGCGTCGAGCGGTGCGGGGCCAAGGTCCGGCACCGCCGGCTCGGTTGTCGTTCCGGTCGTGACCACACGTCAACGGTACCCGGCGGCACCGACGCGATCCGCGCCTCCTGGACCGCCTGTGGAGAACGCCTGGAGCGCCCGGCGGCCCGCTACGGTGGCTGCATGACCCGCATCATCGCCGGCGCCGCCGGCTCCACGACGCTCCGGGTGCCGAAGTCCGGCACACGGCCGACGAGCGACCGGGTGCGCGAGGCGCTGTTCTCGTCGCTCGAGGCACGCGGGCTCGTCGACGACACCTCCGTCGCCGACCTCTACGCCGGCACGGGCGCCCTCGGGCTCGAGGCGGCGTCCCGCGGTGCGGTCGAGGTCGTGCTCGTCGACCGGGCGTCGGCGGCGGCGCAGGCCTGCCGGGCGAACGCGAAGGCCGTGCAGCAGCGGGTTCCCGGCGTGCGGATCGACGTGCAGCCGCAGCCGGTGCTCGGGTACCTGCGCGGCACCGTCCGGACGTTCGACCTGGTGTTCATCGACCCGCCGTACGACGTCACCGAGCACGAGCTGGCCGAGGTGCTCGAGACGCTCGTGCCCCGGCTCACGGCGGCCGCGGTGGTGGTCGTGGAGCGGAGCAAGCGCTCCCCCGAGCCGACGTGGCCCGCGGGGCTCGAGCCGTTCAGCAAGCGGAGCTACGGCGAGACCGTCGCGTGGGAGGCCGTGGTCGCCGCCGCCTGACGCCGCGGTCCCCCGCGCCCGCGAGCCGGTCAGCCGGCCGCGCCGTCCCAGTCGGCGTACGGGTCCCAGCCGGTCGTCGGCACGGGCACTCCCCCGCGCACGAGGTCCGCGTCGCCCCGGTCGAGCACGACGCCGATCCGACGGAACCCCCCGGGCAGCGGGACACCGGGCGGGAACGCGGCGAGCAGCCCGTGGTCCTCGCCGCCGTGCAGCGCCACCTCGTCGATGACGGGCCCGGTGCCGGAGGCCTCGTCGAGCGCCAGTGTCACCCCGCTGGCCCGGGCGAGCCGTCCGGCGTCGATCGCCAGCCCGTCGGAGAGGTCGAGCATCGCCGTCGCCCCCGCGGACGCCGCGCGTGGCCCGTCCGGGATCGGCGGGACCGGGCGCCGCTGTCGTCCGACGTCGGGGTCCGTGTCCGCGCCGCTCGCCACGACCGCCTCGCGGGAGGGTTCGCCGTCGGCGTCCACACCCTCGCGGAAGAGCCGCGTCAACCCGCGCGCCGCCGGTCCGAGCTCCCCCGAGACGGCGAGGACGTCCCCGGGGCGGGCACCCGAACGGACGACGGGGGCACGGCCCTCGAGGTCGCCGAACGCCGTCACCGACACCGTGAACGCCGACGACGTGGAGAGGTCCCCGCCGACGACACCGCAGCCGGGCGCCAGGGCGTCGACCGCCAGGCGCACCCCGTCCGCGAAGGACTCGAGCACCGCCACGGGGGTGTCCTGCGGTGCCGCCAGGGCGATCACGAGGCCGGTCGGCACCGCACCCATCGCGGCGACGTCGGACAGGTTCGTCGCCGCGGCCTTCCACCCGACGTCCTCGGGTGCAGACCAGGCCCAGCGGAAGTCCGGCCCGTGCACCATCATGTCCGTGGTCACCACGAACCGGCCGTCCGGTGCCGCCACGACCGCGCAGTCGTCGCCGGGGCCGAGCAGCGGCGCTCCGGCGGGCAACCGGCGCACGATGCGGTCGAGGACGACGAGTTCGCCGAGCTCCCCCACGGTCGGTCCGGCCCAGGCGTCGTACGTCGCGTCCACACGAGAACGGTAGCCTGGACGTCGATGGACACCGTGCGCCGCCCCACCCGGAAGACCGCGATCGTGGGCGTCGTGATCGCCCTCGCGGCCGGTCTGACCGGCTGCACGAACGCCGTCGCGATGTCCCCGGCGCCCTCCGCCGACGCCGCCGCGTGCGCAGCGGTGCAGGTCCGGCTGCCGGCAGCGGTCGACTCGAAGTTCGACCTGCGGAACACGAACGCCCAGTCGACGGCGGCGTGGGGCGACCCCGAGGTGGCCCTGTACCACTGCGGCGTGGCCGTCCCGACGGTCTCCGACCTGCCGTGCTTCTCGCTCGGTGACGTCGACTGGATCCGGGACGACCGTGGCGGGCAGATCGTCTACACGACCTTCGGGCGGTCGCCGGCGGTCCAGCTCGTCATCGACGCGACGAAGACCACGAACCAGGTCGTGCAGGACGTCACCGACGCGGTGTCGACGCTCCCGAAGGACGGGCACCAGTGCCTGGACCCGTCCGACGTCGACCAGTAGGCCCGGGTCAGCGGACGGCGGCGCGCCCCAGCTCGATGAGCTCGCGGACGAGCTCGCCGTAGGACACGCCCGACGCCGCCCAGCAACGCGGGTACATCGACAGCGGCGTGAACCCCGGCATCGTGTTGACCTCGTTCACGACGAAGCCGTCGTCGGTCAGGAAGCAGTCGACGCGGGCGAGCCCGGAGCCGCCGATCGCCTCGAACGCCCGAGCGCCGATCGACCGGATCTCGTCGGTCTGTGCCTCGGTGAGCGAGGCCGGGCAGAGCAGCGACTCGTCACCGCCGAGGTACTTCGACGCGAAGTCGTAGAAGCCGTCCTCGGCGACGACGATCTCGCCCGGCAGGCTCGTGCGCGGGACGCCGTCACGACCCTCGAGCACCGCGACCTCGACCTCGCGCCCGATCACCCGCGGCTCGACGATGACCTTGGAGTCGTGCTCGAACGCCAGGTCCATCGCGGCACCGAGCTCGTCGGGGCCGTCCACGCGGGACACCCCCATGCTGGAGCCCGCACGTGCCGGCTTCACGAAGAGCGGCCACCCGTGCGCGGCGATCGCCTCGGCGACGTCGACCGGGTCGGCCGACCACTCGCGACGGAGCACGGTCGTCCACGGCGCGACCCGGAGCCCGGCGTGCTCGAGGACCGCCTTGGCGACGTGTTTGTCCATGGCCAGGGCGCTCGCGAGCACCCCGTCGCCGACGTACGGCAGACCGGCGATCTCGAGGAGCCCCTGGACGGTGCCGTCCTCGCCGAACGGGCCGTGCAGGATCGGGAAGACGATGTCGACCGCGATCGTCGTGACGGAGCCGTCCGGGTGCGAGACCACGAGCTCGTTCGTCGCCGGCGACGTCGGGAACGCCACGCGGGTGCCGTTGTCGGGCACGGTCGGGAGCGTGCCGTCACGCAGCGCCCACTGCGCAGGGTCGTCGGACTGGAGCGTGAACGCCCCGTCCTTCGTGATGCCGATCGGCACGAGGTCGTACTCGGCACGGTCGACGACGTCCATGATCCCGCCGGCGGTCACGCAGCTGATCTCGTGCTCGCTCGAACGGCCGCCGAACAGCACGGCGACGGTCGTCGGTGGCACGGGTGCGATCGTGGGCATGGCAGTCCTCTTGCTGGTCGGGGTCGGACCGGTCACTCGCCCTGGGGTTCGTCGGTCTCGGTGAGGTGCGGCGCGATGTTGCGCGGATCGAGCCTACCGGCGAGCACCTCGGCGACCTGCCCCACGATGGGCATGTCGACGCCGTTCGCCGCGGCGAGCTCGAGGATCGGCGCGACCGA
Source organism: Curtobacterium sp. C2H10 (assembly GCF_025407985.1). Taxonomy (NCBI): domain Bacteria; kingdom Bacillati; phylum Actinomycetota; class Actinomycetes; order Micrococcales; family Microbacteriaceae; genus Curtobacterium; species Curtobacterium sp. C2H10. The sequence continues at coordinate 56,544 of NZ_JABXGF010000009.1, forward strand.
GGCGAGCCCCTCGGCGGTCTGGTTCATCTGGCGGACGACCTCGTCGAACCGGTACCCCTGGCCGAGCAGCCGCCCCGCGGTGTTGTTCCGCGAGAGCGGTGACTGGCAGGTGGCGATGAGGTCGCCGAGACCGGCGAGCCCGGACAGCGTCGAGGGCTGCGCGCCGAGCGACACCGCGAAGTCGGTCATCTCGGCGAGTCCGCGCGTGATGATCGACGCCTTCGTGTTCTCGCCGTAGCCGACGCCGTCGACGATGCCGATCGCCACGGCGATGAGGTTCTTCAGCACGCCGCCGAACTCGGTGCCGATGACGTCGGTGTTGATGAACGACCGGAAGTACGGGTTCGTGGCGACGGCGGCCACCGCGCTGGCGGTCTCGGCCGACGACGAGGACACGACGGCCGCGGTGGGCTGCCGACGCGCGATCTCGAGCGCCAGGTTCGGGCCGCTCGCGACGGCGATGCGGTCCTGGTCGATGCCGAGGCCCTGGAGCAGGACCTCGCTCATCCGCAGACCGGTCGCCTTCTCGACGCCCTTCATCAGGCTCACCACGGGCACCCCCGGCGCGAGCAGCGGCGCGATCGCGTCGAGGTTCGACCGCAGGGTCTGCGACGGCACCGACACGTACACCTGCTGGGCGCCGTCGAGCACGGCGGACAGCGACGTCGAGGCGGTCAGGGTGCGCGGGAGGTTGATGCCGGGCAGGTACTCCGAGTTGCGCTTGGTCTCGGTGATCTCGCGCGCGACCTCGGGGCGACGTGCCCACACGACCGTGTCGGCACCGCCCTCGGCGAGGACCTTGGCGAACGTGGTCCCCCAGCTGCCGGCACCGATGACGGCGACGCGCGGCTTGTCGGTCGACTGCATGACCACGCGGATCGCGGCGGTGTCCACCGCTCCGGGGGCTGCGACCGCGGGGTCCGGGTGGTCATCGTGCGGGCGGAGGCCCGGTCGCTGCTCACTCAAACCGGCCGGTCTCCTTCTGGTTGTTCGCCGCCGGGTCCCAGCGGGTCGGGGGTGCCTGCTGCCCGCGGAGCTCCTCGAGCAGCGCGGTGATGTGCCGCATGAGCAGCTCGGTCGCCTCGACGAGCACCTGCTGGTCGATCGGCTTGCCGCGGTACGCCGACAGGTCGACGGGGTCGCCGACGATGACGTCCACACGCGACGGCGGGATGAGCCGGAGCTTCTTGCCGTACCGCGCCATGATGTTCTGCGTGCCCCAGTGGGCCATCGGGATGAGCGGCACGTCGTTCTCGAGCGCGATCCGCACTGCGCCGGTCTTGCCGCGCATCGGCCACAGGTCGGGGTCACGGGTGAGCGTGCCCTCGGGGTAGACGATGATGGCGCCGCCCTGCTCGATGAGGGACCGGCCGCCACCGAGCGGGTCGCTCAGCCGGGTACGGCCGGAACGCTCGACGGGGATCTGGCCCATGCCGGACATGATCTTGCCGAAGACCGGGACCTTGAAGAGCGACGCCTTCGCGAGGAAGCGCGGCGCCCGACGGGACAGCCAGACCGCCGTGCCGACGACGAGCGGGTCGATGTTGGTGAAGTGGTTCGGTGCGAGCACGAACGCACCCTCGGCCGGCAACCGGTTCGGGCCGTGCCAGTGGTAGCGCGCGGAGAAGCGGAAGGTCGGGATGACCACGGTCGCGAGGATCCGGAAGGCCGTGTTCAGCTCGCCGCGGCGCCACCGGCGCCCAGGGACGGGCATGCCGGTGGTGACCTGCGAGGCGGAGGCGCGCCGCGCCTCCTGGCCCTCACCGTCACCGCGAGATGCCGGAGCAGCAGTCACCGCGCTAGCCCGCGAAGTCGAAGTCGGCGCCGAGCTTGCGCAGCTTCGGGATGAAGTGCTCGTAGCCGCGGCTGATGATGCCGACGTTCGTGATGTGGGACTCGCCCTCGGCGGTGAGTGCCGCGATGAGGTGGCTGAAGCCGCCGCGGAGGTCCGGGACGCGGACGTTGGCGGCGTGGAGCGTCGTCGGGCCGGTGATGACCGCGGCCTGCTCGAAGGGACGGCGGGCGACGCGACGGTCGTGCCCGGGCAGGCCCTCCTTGTGGACGACGATGTCCGCGCCCATCTCGTTCAGGGCGTCGGTGAAGCCGAAGCGGTTCTCGTACACGGTCTCGTGCACGATGCTCTGCCCGGCGGCCTGGGTCAGGGCCACGACGAGCGGCTGCTGCCAGTCCGTCATGAACCCGGGGTGCACGTCCGTCTCGATGACGACCGGCTTGAGGACCTCGAGCTCGCGGTAGAAGCGGATGCCGTCCTCTTGGATGTCGAACCCGCCGCCGACCTTTCGGAAGACGTTGAGGAACGTCATGAGCTCCTGCTGCTTCGCACCCTCGACGAAGATGTCGCCGTTGGTCGCGAGCGCGGCGGAGGCCCAGCTGGCGGCCTCGTTGCGGTCGTTGATCGCACGGTGCGTGTAACCGCGGAGCGACTGCACGCCCTCGATGAAGATGACGCGGTTCGGCTCGACCGAGACGATGGCGCCCATCTTCTGCAGGATCGCGATGAGGTCCATGATCTCGGGCTCGATCGCGGCGTTCCGGAGCTCCGTGACGCCCTCGGCGAGGGTCGCGGACAGCAGGACCTGCTCGGTGGCGCCGACGCTCGGGTACGGCAGCTCGATGTACGCGCCCTTGAGGCCGTCCGGGGCGGTGAGGTGGATGCCGTTGACCTGCTTGTCGACGACCGCGCCCATGGCACGGAGGGCGTCGAGGTGGAAGTCGATCGGGCGGTCGCCGATGCGGCAGCCACCGAGGTCGGGGATGAACGCCTCGCCGAGCTTGTGCAGCAGCGGACCGCAGAACAGGATCGGGATGCGGCTCGAACCGGCGTGGGCGTCGATCTCGGCGAAGTGCGCCGACTCGACGTTCGACGGGTCGAGGATGAGCTCGCCTCGTGCAGGATCGGTGATGCGCACGCCGTGCACCTCGAGCAGCCCGCGGACGACCTTGACGTCGGAGATGTCCGGGACGTCCTTGAGGATCGACGGGGTGTCACCGAGCAGCGACGCAACCATGGCCTTGGTCGCGAGGTTCTTCGCCCCGCGGACCTCGATGCGTCCCACGAGCGGCTTGCCCCCGCGGATGACGATCTCGTCCGACTTGAGGCCCACGCGCGCCCCTGCGGCCGCTGCGTCCTGTACGAGAGAGTTCACTACTTCACCGGCAATGTCTTCGGCCGCCAACGGGAGCGGCGGGATTCGAACTCCGTGATCGAGGTCTCGTCACGGAGGGTGAGCCCGATGTCGTCGAGCCCTTCCATCAACCGCCAACGAGTGTAAGCGTCGATCTCGAAGGGGACGTCCACATCCCCGAGCGACACGCGCTGCGCCACCAGGTCCACGGTCGCCGACACCCCCGGGTTCCGCTCGATCTCGGCCCAGAGCCGCTCGACTTCCGATTCGGTCACGATCGCGGTGACCAGTCCCTGCTTGCCCGCGTTGCCCTTGAAGATGTCGGCGAAGCGAGGCGAGATGACGACCGCGAAGCCGAAGTCACGCAGTGCCCAGACGGCGTGCTCACGCGACGAGCCGGTGCCGAAGTCCGGGCCTGCCACCAGGACCTTCGCGCCCTGGTACTCGGGCTGGTTCAGCACGAAGTCGGGGTCCTGGCGCCAGCCGGAGAACAGGGCGTCCTCGAAGCCGGTCTTCGTGACCCGCTTGAGGTAGACCGCGGGGATGATCTGGTCGGTGTCGACGTTGGACCGCTTGAGCGGTGCGGCGATTCCGGTGACGGTCGAGATCTTGTCCATCAGTGTGCCCCTTCCAGGACGGCGTTCGACTCGGACGTCTCCAGGTCCCACGGGCTGGAGAGCGTGCCGCGCACGGCGGTCGCCGCGGCCACGAGCGGGGACACCAGGTGGGTGCGCCCTCCCTTGCCCTGACGTCCCTCGAAGTTGCGGTTCGACGTGCTCGCGCAGCGCTCCCCCGGCGCGAGCTGGTCGGGGTTCATGCCCAGGCACATCGAGCAGCCGGCGAACCGCCACTCGGCGCCGAACTCCGTGATGACCTTGTCCAGCCCCTCGGCCTCGGCCTCGAGACGGACCCGTGCGGACCCGGGCACGACCATGACCCGGACCCCGTCGGCCTTCTTGCGGCCCTGGATGATCGACGCGAAGGCCCGGAGGTCCTCGATGCGCGAGTTCGTGCACGACCCCATGAAGACCGCGTCGACGGCGATGTCCTTCATCGGGGTGCCGGCCGCGATGTCCATGTACTCGAGCGCACGCTGCGCGGCGGCCTGGTCGTTCGGGTCGTCGAAGTCCGCGGGCGACGGCACGCTCTCGGACAGCGAGACGCCCTGGCCGGGGTTCGTGCCCCAGGTGACGAAGGGCTCGAGCTCGTCGGCGTCGATGAAGACCTCGGCGTCGAACACCGCGTCGTCGTCGGTCGACAGGGTGTCCCAGTACGCGACGGCGTCGTCCCAGTCCTGGCCGGTCGGGGCGTGGTCGCGACCCTGCACGTAGTCGTAGGTGGTCTGGTCGGGGGCGACCATGCCGGCGCGGGCACCGGCCTCGATCGACATGTTGCAGATCGTCATGCGGCCCTCCATCGAGAGCGCACGGATCGCCGAGCCGCGGTACTCGAGCACGTAGCCCTGCCCGCCGCCCGTGCCGATCTTCGCGATGACGGCGAGGATGATGTCCTTCGCCGTCACGCCCGGACGCAGCGTGCCCTCGACCGTGATCGCCATGGTCTTGAAGGGCTTGAGCGGCAGGGTCTGGGTCGCGAGGACGTGCTCGACCTCGGACGTCCCGATGCCGAACGCCATCGCACCGAACGCCCCGTGCGTGCTGGTGTGCGAGTCGCCGCAGACCACCGTGATGCCGGGCATGGTCAGGCCGAGCTGGGGACCGACCACGTGGACGATGCCCTGCTCCTTGTCGCCCAGGGAGTGCAGGCGGACGCCGAACTCCTCGCAGTTGCGACGGAGCGTCTCGATCTGGGTCCGGCTGGTCGGGTCCGCGATCGGACGGTCGATCGCGAGGGTCGGGGTGTTGTGGTCCTCGGTCGCGATCGTCAGGTCCAGGCGGCGCACCGGACGGCCGGCCTGGCGCAGGCCGTCGAACGCCTGCGGACTCGTGACCTCGTGCACGAGGTGGAGGTCGATGTAGAGGAGGTCGGGGTTGCCGTCCTCGCCCTTGACCACGACGTGGTCGTCCCACACCTTCTCGGCGAGCGTCTTTCCCATCGGCCCGACCCTTCCTCGTTGTCGTCGATGCGCCGCTGTCGCGGCTCGGTCCGGCGAGTCTAGCAGGTTGGTATACCAACGTGCTCCCGCGTCTGTCCGGCGGCCTGGAGGCGCGGTTCGACTCCGCGACACCCGTCGCGGTGGGAAGATGGTCGCGACATGACGACACCTGCGCACTCGACCCGGACCATCAACATCGAGGGCGCGATCCGCGCCGCGGTCGCCGGTGGCGCCCCGCTCGCGCTGCTCATCGCCCTCGGGATGCCCGGGTACGCCGCCTTCGCCATGTTCGCCGGGTTCACGGCGATCTTCGGCGCCACCGAGCCCTACCGGCAGCGTGCGGTGACGACCGGTGTCGCCGGCGGGATGCAGGCTGCGTGCATGGCCGCCGGCGTGGGTGTCGCCCTGGCCGGGTCGCAGCTCTGGATGCAGGCGGTCGGGCTCGTCCTCGTGCTCGTCCTCGCCGTCTGCACGCTCAGCGCCCTCCGCTCGATCCCGGCGCAGCCGATCTTCCCGGTGTTCGCGTTCCTCGTCTCGTCGCTCGTGCCGGTCCGGCCGGACGACGTCCCGGTCATCGCCACGATCATCGTGTGCTCGGTCGTCTGGGCCTGGCTCGTCGCGATGTCCGGCTCCGTCCTGCGCCTGGTGCTGCACCCGCACGCCCCGCACCGGTTCCGGCCGCTGGCAGAGCGCAAGCACCGTTCGCTCGCGGTGCTCCGGACGCCCGCGCTGTGGGAGACCGTGGCCCTCAACGTGGTCGGAGCGCTCGTCGCCGGGGCCGTCGCCGAGACGATCCCCGGGCTCGGGCACCCCTACTGGGCGGTCATCGCCGTGGTGTCGACGCTGCCCGCACTGCGCCAGCGGCACACGGTGTTCCGGGCGTTCCAGCGGTTCATCGGCACGATCGGCGGCACCGTGATCGCGGTGGGCATCCTGCTGCTGGAGCCCTCGGCGTGGTGGATCGTCCTGATCGCCGTCGTCGGGCAGTTCTTCGCCGAGATCTTCGTCGCGCGGCACTACGCCGTGTGCCTGCTCTTCCTCACGCCGCTCGCGCTCGCCGTGTCGTGGCTGAGCCTGCCCGAGGCGCCGGAGCTCCTCGCGCTCGACCGCGTCGCGCAGACCACCCTGGGCGCGCTCGTCAGTGTCGCGCTGCTGTTCGTGGGGCGTGGGATCGAGCGGCGGCGCGGTCGCGCGCTGGGCGCGACGAGCGCGATCCGCACCGTCTGACGCGGGCTGCGCGGACAGGAGGCGCGGGTCGGGCCGGCACCGCGCCTCCCGTCCGCAGCAGGCCGCCGCAGACCCGCTGCGGACGCGTGCGCGGACGCGTCAGTCGCGGGGCTGGATGTTCCAGGCGTCGATGACGGGACGGCCGTGCTCGTACCCGAGCACGCTCACCGAGGCGGTGCCGAGCTTCAGCACGGCGCCGTCCTGCGGTGCGAGGCGGATCCACGCGGCGCCGAGCGCGCGGAGGACGTGCCCGTGGGCGACGACGATCGCGTCCTGCCCCTCGGCGAGGACCGGTCGGGCACGGTTGAGGATGCGCTCGACGCGGACCCGGACCTCGGCGGCGTTCTCGCCGGGGGTGTCACCGGCGGGCACGCCGTCGGTCCAGAGGTCCCACGGGCCGTGCCGGAGGACCTTGATCTGCGGCGTGGTGAGCCCCTCGTACGCGCCGTAGTCCCATTCGTAGAGGTCCTCGTCGAGCTCCGCGTCGACACCGACGAGCGCCGCCGTGTCGCGGGCACGCTGCAACGGGCTGGACAGTGCCAGCGCGAACGTGCGGTCCGCCAGGTACCGGCCGGCGCGCTTCGCCTGCTCGATGCCGTTCTCGGTGAGCGGGATGTCGGTGCGGCCGGTGTGCTGCCCGCTCTTCGACCACTCCGTCTCTCCGTGACGGACGAGGACGAGTTCGCCGGGGCGTTCCGAGGTCATGTGTTCCTTCCGATGAGCAGGCCGAGCGCGGCTGCGCCGACCGAGACGACGAGCATCCCGAGGCCGTTCAGGACGGCGAGCCGGGGCTTGCCGGATCGGAGGAGCTGTACGGTCTCGACGCTCGCCGTCGAGAACGTCGTGTACCCACCCATCATGCCCGTTCCGAGCACCGTGACGACCGGGAGCGGGATCGTGCCCGCCTGCCCGAGGCCCGTCAGGACCCCGAGGACGAGCGATCCGGACACGTTGATGACGACCGTGCCGAGCGGGAAGCCGGACACCCGGGCCTTCACGACGCCGTCGAGGAGGAAGCGCAGCGCCGCGCCGACTCCCCCGCCGACCGCGACGAGGAGCAGTTCGAGGGCGTTCACCGGGCTCCTCCGGACCGGAGCACCGTGGCGAGCCCGATGCCGGCCACGACGGCGAGCAGCCCCGCCGCCACCGTGAGCAGGGCGTACCCGCTACCGGCACCCCAGCGACCGACGTCGAGCAGCTGCGCGGTGTCGTCGGCGAGCGTGCTGTAGGTCGTGAAGCCGCCGAGGATCCCGGTGCCGACGAACAACCGCAGGCCCCGACGACGCCCGACGTCCGGGCCGCGGTGCGCCAACGCCTCGAGCAGGAGGCCGAGGCAGAACGCGCCGACGACGTTGATCGCGAAGATCGCCCAGCTGATGCCGGCGTGCGCGGGGAAGACCTCGGCGAGGAGCGCTCGGACACCGGTGCCGATCGCCCCGCCGAGTGCGACGACGCCGAGCATCGACCAGCGGAGGTGGAGTGGACGTTCGTGCATGGTGCTCCTATCGCCGAGCACGCCGGATCGTCTCCGCGCGTGCGGTGTTCTCGGGATAGGGACCGTTGGCGGCTGGCCGCGGTTGGGTCCGGCAGGCCCCACTGCCGGGTCTGACGACCGGATCAGCGTACCGCGTCAGTCCGCGACGGCCGCGATGCCCTCGATCTCGACGAGCTGGTCGTCGTACCCGAGGACGGTCACCCCGACGAGGGTGCTCGGCACGTCGTGGTCGCCCACGGCCTCGCGGACGACCTCCCACGCGGCCACGAGGTCGGCCTGCCGCGTCGACGCGACGAGGACCCGGGTCTGGGCGAGGTCGGCGATCCCGGCCCCCGCGGCGTCGAGCGCGGTGCGGAGGTTCTCGACGCACTGCGCCGCCTGACCGCGGACGTCGCCCACGGCCACGGTCCGGCCGTCGGCGTCGAGGGGGCACGCGCCGGCGAGGAACACGAGTCGGCTGCCGGCGGGCACGGACGCGGCGTACGCGTACTCCGCGACGTCGCTGAGGGCACCGGAACGGATGAGCTGCACGACACTGGTCACCCCGTCAGCCTCGCAGAGCCGATCGGGACGACGAAAGCCCCCCGGCGGACCGGAGGGCTTTCGTGCTGGTGTGACCCCAGCGGGATTCGAACCCGCGTTACCGCCGTGAGAGGGCGACGTACTAGGCCGCTGTACGATGGGGCCGTCACACATGGGAATCCCCCGCCCGGAAGCGGGGGTCATGGTCGTTGTCGGAGTCGGAGGCAAGCCACCTGTGGTGACCCCAGCGGGATTCGAACCCGCGTTACCGCCGTGAGAGGGCGACGTACTAGGCCGCTGTACGATGGGGCCGTTCCGACAACTCGACAAGTATTGCACAAGCCCCGCGCCGTGCCAAAACGAGGCGTGTCGCCCGGGTGCGCCGCCATGCCGCGGCGGGACAACCGCTCCGTCAGATCGTGAGGGACTCCCCGGGACGGAGGACGACGAGCGCGCCGGAGGGCTCCACCGCCTCGCGGAGACGACCGGTGTGCATGCCGTAGCCGACGTCGGAGAGCGTTGCCTCGTGCACGGGGTAGGCCAGGTGGGGCCCGACCGCGAGGACGTAGTCCATCATCTCGGAGACCTTGAGCCACGGGGCGCCGACGGGTGCGGCGAGGACCTCGACCGGGACGTCGGGCACCGTGTAGGAGTCGCCCGGGTGGAAGAGCCTGCCGTTCACGAGGACACCGGTGTTGTCGACGATCGGGACGCTCGAGTGGATCAGGTTGTGGCGCATGCCGTGGAACGACAGGTCGAACGGGCCCATGGTGCGACGGTCCCCGGCGGTGACGACGTCCACCACGACGCCGTCCGCGCCGCCCGCGTCGCTCGCGCCGGCGAGCGCCCGGGCGACACCGGCGGGGCCGATCACGACCGCCCCGGGGTTCGCGTCGAGGATCCGCCGGACCTGCTCGGGCGTGACGTGATCCGGGTGCTCGTGGGTGACGACGACGGCGACGACACCGGTGACGTCGACGGGCCGGGTGAAGTTGCCCGGGTCGATGACGAGGCGCGCGCTGCCCTCGGTGACGATCTGGCAGGCGTGCTCGAGCTTGGTGACCTCCATGCGGGCGACCCTACGCGGCGGCGTGGCGGAGCGGCGCGGCGATGCCACCGCCTACGCGCGGACGGCCCGGGGCGGCCCCGTCGTCGACCGCACCACGAGGTGCGCCGGGGACGCCGGCAACGGCCCCGCGAGCCCGCCGTCGACCTCGGCGAGCACTGCCCGCGCCGCGACCCGACCCTGGGCCACCGGGTCCTGGGCGATGGTGGTCAGCCCGGCGACCTCGCCGTACTCGTGGCCGTCGATGCCGATGACCGAGACGTCCTCCGGCACCGAGAGGCCCGCTCGACGCGCGGCGAGCACCACCCCGAGTGCCATCTCGTCCGACGCGCAGAACACCGCGGTCGGCCACGCGCCGTCACGCCCGACACCGCGGCGCCCGTCACGCCCGCCGAACAACGCCTCCCCCGCGTCGACGCCGCCCGCGAAGGAGAACCGTCCGTCGAGGATCCAGTCCTCCCGCACCGCGATCCCCCGCGCGGCGAGGGCGTCCACGAACCCGTCCCGGCGCAGCCACGGCACCGCCACGTTCATCCCCGCCTCGTCCTGTCCGCCGACGTAGGCCACATCCCGGTGCCCGAGTCCGCACAGGTGGTCGACGGCGATCCCGGCCACGGCGACGTCGTCCACGCCGACGTTCCGGAGGCCCGGCGCCGGCCCGCCGATCACGATCATGGGGTGCCGCGTGAGTTCGAGCTCGGCGCGCTCGGTCTCGTCGAGCACGAGCGACAGCAGGACGAGTCCGTCGACCCGGTGCCGCAGCATCGACCGTCGGAACGCCCGGTCGCGGTCGCCGCCGGGTCCGCCGAGGTTGTACAGCACCAGGTCGTACCCGGCCCGCCGCAGTTCGGCGTCGACACCGCCGAGCGCCTTCACGTAGAACCACCGGTCGATCACCGGGACGACGACGCCGATCGCACGCTGCCGCCCCGTGGCGAGGCCGGCCGCCGCCGAGCTCGGCACGTACCCGAGCTCGTCGGCGACCCGTCGCACCTCGTCGATCGTGGTGTCCGCGACCGTCGACATCCCACGCAGTGCGCGGGACACCGTCGACTTCGACAGGCCCGTGACGGTCGCGATCTCCTGGATGCCCATGGACGGTCCCGGGAGGCCCGTCACCCGTCCGACGGCCGCCGCACGTCGGCGACGGGGCCGGTCTGCGCTCGCGCGACCGTCGGCGCACTGCCCGCCCCGGGGAGCGCACTGCCCGCCCCGGGGAGCGCCGTGCCGGGCGCTGCTCCGGGGATCGGGGCAACGCGCCGCGTCCGAGCGGCCCGACGACCGGCGGGCGCGAGTTCGTCCCAGCCGACGTGGCGGTGCACCCGACCGTCCGTCGCGGGCTGCACGGCGACGCGGGACGGATCCGACCGCCACCCCGACGGACCGGCACCGGCCGCAGCGACCGGCGCCGCCGACGGCCGCGCGACCGAAGCGTGGACCGGCGCCGCCCCGCCGACACCGTCGGTCGAACGGGTGCGGCGGAGCACCGACACCCGCCACCGGTCGAGCACCACCACGCCGAGCACGCAGACGAGCAGCGTGAGCGCCCAGCCGAGCGCCGGGCGACCGGTGAGCTCGCAGAACACCGTGGCCCCGAGGAACAGGATGCCGAACGTGCCGACGAAGCCGATGGCCTCCTCGATCCGGGCCGTGGGCCGGGTCGGTCCGCGCTGTGCCATGGTCGTCAGCCCTTCACGCCGCCGGCGGTGAGGCCGGCCACGATGCGTCGTTGGAAGATGAGCACGAGGACCACGAGCGGGATGGTGACGATCGTGCCGGCGGCCATCACCGCCGTGTAGGGCTCCTGGTGCGGCTGGGACCCGGCGAACGAGGCGATCGCCACGGTCACCGGCTGCGTCGCGTCGCTCGAGAGCTGGGAGGAGATGAGGTACTCGTTCCAGCTGGAGATGAACGCCAGGATCGCCGTCGTGAACACGGCCGGGGCGGCCAACGGCAGGATGATCCGTCGGAACGCCTGCACCCGGGTGCACCCGTCGATGCGTGCCGCTTCCTCGAGGTCCCACGGCATCTCGCGGAAGAAGCTCGCGAGCGTGTAGACGGTCAGGGGCAGCACGAACGAGATGCTCGGCAGGATCAGCGCCTGGTACGAGCCCATCCACCCGATGTCCGTGAACAGCTGGAACAACGGGGAGATGAGCGCGACGCCCGGGAACATCGACGCCGCGAGGATCGCACCGGCGATGAGCGACTTGCCCTTGAACTCCAGACGGGCCAGGGCGTACGCGGCACTCGTCCCGACGAGCAGGGCGATGATCGTCACGACGCCGCCGATGAGGAGGCTGTTCGCGAGCGCCCGCCCGAGGTGGTTGCCGAGCGACGTCGAGAACGCCGTCGCGTAGTTGTCGAGCGTGACGTGCGTCGGCCACGGTGTGGCGTCGAACGTGAACCCGACGTCGCGGAAGCTGGTCACCACCATCCAGTAGAACGGCAGGAGGCACCAGACGGCGATGACGACGGCCTGCACGGCGGTGCGGATCCGCGGGCCGGTGTGGCGCTTGACCCGTACGTCGCTGCGGTCGACGGCGATGTCGCGGGCTCGGGCGTTGGACCGGGGACGGTCGGCTGCGAGGGTCACTTGAGCTCCCCCTTCTGCTGGGCGGCCTGCGTCTGCACCACGTTGGCGCCGAGGAACCGCACGAAGACGAACGCGACGATGAAGATCACCAGGAAGGTGATGGTCGACAGTGCCGACGCGGAGTTGAAGCCCTGCCGGATCTGTTCGACGACGAGGATCGACAGGGTCGTGGTGGCGTTGCCGGAACCACCGCCACCGCCGGTGAGGATCGCCGGCAGGTCGTACATGCGCAGCGCGTCGAGCACGCGGAACAGGACGGCGACCATGAGCGCCGGCTTGATGAGCGGCAGGGTGATGAGCACGAAGCGCTGGACGGTGGAGGCGCCGTCCATCTTGCCGGCCTCGTAGACCTCTTCCGGGATGAGCTGCAGCCCCGCGAGGATGAGCAGCGCCATGAACGGCGTGGTCTTCCAGGTGTCGGCGATGATGACCGCCCACCGGGACGCCCACTCGCCGCTCGTCCAGAGGATCTGCTGCCCGATGACGTGGTTGAGCACGCCGTTCGCGTCGAAGATGAAGTACCAGAGCTTCGCGGTGACGGCGGTCGGGATGGCCCACGGCACGAGGATCGCGGCACGGACGAGGGCGCGGCCCTTGAAGTTGCGGTTCATGATGATCGCCATCCACACGCCGATCACCGTCTCCAGGGCGACGGTGACGACCGTGAAGAAGAACGTGTTGCCCATCGACACCCAGAACTGCGAGCCGAGGCTGCCGGGTGGGCAGGTGACGTTCCCGCACTGCTGCCCGAGCCAGTGCACGTAGTTCGTCACGCCGGCGAAGCCGCCCTCGACGAAGAGCTGGGTCGCCTTGTCGAGACCCTGGTCGAGTTGGAACGACTGGATGATCGCGCTGACCACCGGGTAGCCGATGACGATGGCGAGGAGCACGATCGTCGGGCCGATGAGGTACACGGCCCATCGGCCGTGCTCGGCGTTGAGTCCGCCCTTGCGCCGCTTCTGCGGCTCCATGCCCGTCGGGTTGGGGATGGCGGCGGGGATCTCGGTTGCTGCTGACACGTGACGGCCTCCTTGCCGGGTGTCGGAACGCAGGATGGGACGGACGGGAGGCGCGGGGCGGGGTCGACCCGCGCCTCCAGTCCGATGCGGCGAACGCCGCGTGCTCGGGTGCTAACTGCCGCTGCTGGTGGCCGTCTTGAGGGCCGCCTGCATGTCCTTCATCGCCTCGTCGACGCTCTTCGATCCCTTGAGCGCGGCGTAGGTGTTGTCCTGGATCGCCTTCGTCACGGCCGGGTAGAACGGCGTGACCGGGCGCGGCTCGGCCGACTCGATGGACTTGAGCAGGGTCGGCAGGTAGGGCAGCTTGCTCGTCAGCTCGGAGTCGGTGTAGAGGTCACCGACGACCGGCGCGAGGGAGCCCTGCGTGGCGAAGAACTTCTGCGTCTCGTTCGACTCCAGGAACTCGAGGAAGTCGTGCGCGGTCGCCTTGTGCTTCGAGTACACGCTGATCGCGGCGTTGTGACCGCCGAGCGTCGAGGCGCCGGTGCCGTCCTTGCCGGGGATCGGTGCGATGCCGAAGGTGTCCTTGACCGTGCTCGACCCGTCCGTCTTCGCGAGGCTGTAGACGTACGGCCAGTTGCGCAGGAACAGGAGCTTGCCGGCCTCGAAGGCGGTGCGGCCCTGCTCCTCCTGGTAGGTGATCGCCTCGGCGGGGATGTTGCCGTCCTTGAAGGCGTCGACCAGGTTCTGCAGGCCGGCCTTCGCGTCGGACGTGTCGACGTCCGGCGTGCCGCCCTTGCTGAGGACCGAGCCGCCGGAGCCGTTGATCGCCTCGGAGGCGTTCACGGTCAGGCCCTCGTACTTCGCGAACTGCCCGGCGTAGCAGCCGATGCCGGCCTGCTTGGCGATGTCGCAGTCCTTCATCATCTCGTCCCAGGTGGTCGGGGGCGTCTTGACGAGGTCCTTGCGGTAGTAGAGCAGCGCGCCGTCGGAGGTCTGCGGTGCCGCGTAGAGCGTGTTGTTGTAGGTGGCCGTCTTGACGGTGGCCGGCAGGAGCTTCGACGTGTCGATCTTCATGCTGCCGGTGAGCGGGGTGAGCCAGCCCTTCGCCGCGAACTCGGCGGTCCAGACGACGTCCACGTCGACGACGTCGTAGTTCGCGTCCTTCGCCTGGAAGTGCTGCACGAGGTCGTCGTGCTGCTGGTCGGCCTGGTCGGACTGCTCCTTGAAGGTGACCTTCTCGTCGGGGTGGGCCTTGTTCCACTTCGCGATCAGGGGGCGGACGACGTTCGAGTTGTCCTTGCCCTGCACGTAGGTGATGGGCCCGCGGCTGTCCTGACCGTTCTTGGCGTCGTCCGACGCCGAGCTGCCGCTCGAGCACCCGGTCAGCACGAGGCCGATGACCGCGATCCCCGCTACGGATGCGAACCGCACTTTGGCGCGTGTTGTCTTCACAGTGTCGTCTCCACGTTGAGATCACCAGGCGAGGACCATCGGGTCGACGCTGCCTGGAGCAGGCGACGCTGCCTGCTGGAGGAGGAAGCTACGCCCGCTCTCAGCCGTTCGCAACCGGTTGCAAAGATTCCGTGACCTGCTCGTGACCACCGTGCGCCGTTCGCTTTTCGGGTGTGAGCGCTCACCCTCGTCCGGGGGCTCGTCAGCGCGGCCGTGCGGGGTTCCGCACGATCACCGCCAGCGGCCCCGCTCCCCGTTGTCGCCGCCGCGGCCTGGCACCTACCGTCCTCACCATGGCCACCACCAGCACCGCTCGTGCACTCCCCGCACCCCGACGCGTGATCGACGTCGACCTCGACGCACCGCTCCCCCGCCTCGTCGCGGACGGCACGGGCTCGTCCGCGCTGGTGATCGGCTACCGCGGCGGGCGTCCGACGGGCACGCTCGACGTCGAGCTCACCGACGACCCCGCCGACGCCGCCCGTGCGCTCGGATCGCTGCGGGAAACCGTGCTCGCCGACGTCGAACCGGTGCCGGATGCCCTCCTGCCGACGATCTCCGTGGTCGTCTCGACGGTGGTGGACCGCGTCGAGGACCTCGGCGCACTGCTCGACGTCCTCGAGCACCTGGACTACCCCGACCACGAGGTGATCGTCGTCGACAACCGCGTCCGAGTGCCCGCCGACGACCGGCTCCCGGCACTGCTCGCGGGTCGGGGCGTGCGCCTCGTGACGGAGCGCCGGCCCGGCCTGTCCGCCGGCCGCAACGCCGGGGTCGCCGCCGCCCGCGGCGAGGTCGTCGCGTTCACCGACGACGACGTGCGGGTCGACCCTCAGTGGCTGCGCGCACTCGGAGCGCGGTTCGTCCGCGAGGCCGACCTCGACGCGGTGTCCGGCGTGATCCTCCCCACCGAGCTCTCGACGCCGGCGCAGATCTGGTACGAGGCGTACTACGGCGGGTTCAGCGGCGAGCGCACCTTCGCGCCCGTCACGATCGTCCCCGACGACGTCGCCGGCACGATGCGGCACGCGCGGGTGCAGGCGGTCCGCCCGGACGGGTCGGTCGTGAAGCACTTCGCCGTGTACGGCATCGGTGCCTACGGCGCGGGCGCCAACATGGCGTTCCGGCGGTCGGTGATCGACGCCGTCGGCGGGTTCGACACCACGCTCGGCGCGGGCTCCCCGGCCCGTGGCGGCGAGGACCTGGCGATGTTCATCGAGACGCTCTGGCGCGGTGGGCGCATCGGGTTCGAGCCGCGCGCGGTCGTGCACCACCGGCACCGGCAGAGCATCGAGGACCTGCACAAGCAGCTGCACGGCAACGGCGTCGGGTTCACCGCGCTGATGTGCGCCCTCGCCGCCAAGGACCGGCGGCACGTCGCGGTCCTCGCCCGGCTCGTGCCCGCCGCCGCGATGGTGAAGCTCCGCGAGACGGTCGGACGACTGCGCACCGGCAGCGCACCGGCCCCCGCTGCCG
Organism: Curtobacterium sp. C2H10; assembly: GCF_025407985.1. NCBI lineage: Bacteria > Bacillati > Actinomycetota > Actinomycetes > Micrococcales > Microbacteriaceae > Curtobacterium > Curtobacterium sp. C2H10. Next base: position 72,542 of record NZ_JABXGF010000009.1, read on the forward strand.
TCGAGTCCGCGCCCGTCGGCCCTGCGATCCCCGCCGTCCCGGACGCCGGGGTGCCGCGGTCGCTGGCCTACCACGAGCTCCGGGGCTTCCCGGCGGGCCCGGCGGCGTGGTTCCGCAGCCGTCGTCGCTGGCGGGACGTCGAGGCCGGGCGGTTCCACGCCGGGTGACCCCGCGGGCGGTTCCACGCCGGGTGACCCCGCGGGCGGTTCCACGCCCGACCCCCGCTGTCGGCGGACGCGTCGCTCCCTGCCCCGTAGGATCGGTGCAGCTGCCCGTACCGCGCGGGTCGGAGGAGGACGCATGCCGCTGGGGCCCACGCTCGTGCTCGAGCCCGTCACCGTGCCGACGTCCCACGCCACCACGGAGACGGCCGTCTGCGTGTGCGGCCACGCGCAGGACGCCCACGAGCACTACCGGCCGGGCAGCGACTGCGCCCTCTGCGACTGCCCGAGGTACCGCCGCCGCCGGTGACCGCTGCGGGAAACCGCCGCTTCCCCGCACCCGCCCCGGGACCGCCTTGTCGGTGTCCGGACGGCCCTGTTCACTCGAGACATGGCCAACTCCCCCGCGGCGCTCGCGTGCATCGTCCTCGCCCACGAGGACCCCCAGCACGTCCGACGACTCGTCGAGGCACTCGACCCGTTCCCGGTGTTCCTGCACGTCGACGCGCGGACCCCGGACGACGTGCACCGTGCGATGACCGAGGGGCTCCCCGACCGGGTCCGCCTCCTGCCGCGACTGCGGACGGGCTGGGCGAAGTGGGAGAACGTCGCGGCCGAGGTCTCCGGCTACCGTGCTGCCCTCGCCGAGACCGGCGCGCGCCACGTGGCGGTGCTGACCGGCAGCGACTACCCGCTGGCGAACCCCGCCGAGATCACCGCGCTGCTCGACGCCCACCGCGACCAGTCCTTCCTCATCCCGCACCCCCTCCCGCACGCGGCGTGGGGCGCCAGCGGCGGGGTCGCGCGCATGCGGTACCCGCACTGGGCGTGGCGGAAGCACATGCTCCGCCTGCCGATCCCCCGACGGATCCCGCGTGACGTCGTGCTCACCGGCGGCTCGCAGCTCAAGGTCCTCAGTGCCGCACACGCAGCCGCGGTCGTCGAGGTCGTCGATGCCCGTCCGGACCTCGTCCGCTTCTGGCGCCGCACCTGGATCGCCGACGAGTCGTTCGTGCCGACCGTGCTGAACTCCCCCGCCCTGGTCGACGGCTTCGCCGAGGACCACGTCCCGCACACCCTGTGGTTCATCGGCTGGGACGGCTCGAAGATGAAGAGCCCGCCGTGGCTGACGCTCCCCCACGCCGGTCGACTCCTCGAACGATGGACGACGGACCCCACCGCGATGCCGCACCTCTTCGCCCGCAAGTTCTCGACCGCTGCGAGCTCGGACCTGCTCGACCTCGTCGACCAGGCGTTCGGACTCCGACAGCACGTCCGGACCCCGGAGGTGGGTGTCTCGTGACCGTTCCCCAGACCCGCCGCGAGGCCCGCCACGCCGCAGCCACCCCGCCCGACGCCGACAGCACCGGTCGGAAGGCCGCTGCGGTCGAGGCCGCCGAGGCAGCCGCCGCCGTCGAGGCCGCCGCCCACACCGTCCCCGACACCGGCAGCACCGCGGTCCAGAAGGGCGCGTCCGTCCTGTTCGGCCGTGGCCTGCTGTACGTGGTCGTGTGGTCGATGCAGCTCGTCGTGAGCTCGCTGATCTCGCCGGTGCTCGCGCACCTCATGCCGCTCTCCGAGTTCGGGGTGCTCGCCTCGGCGATCGCGCTCTACCAGGCGCTCGTCGTGCTCGCGGTCGCGGGACTCGACCAGGCGTCCGTGCTGCAGCGCGCCGAGGACGGCGGTGACGACCGGAAGGCCCGCGGGCTCATCGCGGTCGGCATCGTCCTCGCAGCCGTCGTCACCGCGGTCGCCCTCGCCACGATCCCGCTCTGGGGCGACGTCGCCGGGTTCGTCGGCGAACACCCGATCCTGCTCGTCGCGGTCCTCTGGATCTTCCCCGCCGCGGTCGTGCAGCTCTCCCTCGCGATCCTGGTCGCCCAGGACCGCATCCGGGTCTTCGCGGTCACGAGCCTGCTGTCCTCGGTCGGCGGTTCGATCATCGGCCTCGGCCTGCTCGTGTTCGTGCACGCCGACGCCACGACCTACGCCTGGGGCGGCGTGTTCGCCCAGGCCGCCGCGATGGTCATCGGCTTCGCGGCGACCCGACCGCGCCTCGCCGGCCTGTTCGACCGCCAGACCACCGCACGGGCCTTCAAGCTCGGCGTGCCGATCGCCCTCGGCAACCTGTCCTACTTCGTGCTGAACGCCGGCGACCGGATCGTCGTGCAGCGGCTGCTCGGCCCGGACGAGGTCGCGCGCTACCAGATCGCCTACGTCGTCGGCTCCGCCGTGATCCTCCTGCTGACCTTCACGAACCAGGCCTGGGCACCGCACTTCGCGGCGCTCCGGGACGCCGTCGCCCGTCGACAGCTGGCCCTGCACGCCCGGGACCAGCTGTACCTGCTGCTCGCCCCGGTGCTGCTCGCGGTCACCCTCGTGTCACCGGTCGCGCTCCCGATCCTCGCGCCGGCGTCGTACCGCGTGCACGAGCTCACCGTCGTGGTCTTCATCGTGGCGCTCACGGCGTTCCCGGTGATCGCCAGCGGCGCGACCGGACGGCTCCTGCTCGTGGAGCGTCGCGGCGTCGCCGTCGGGGTGATCGCGGCCATCGCCGGTGCCGTCAACATCGGAGCGAACCTGCTGTTGGTCCCGCTGCTCGGCATCGCCGGCGCCGGGGTCTCCACGGTCTTCGCCTACATGGTGCTCGCGGCGCTCCAGCAGCTCTCGCTCCCCGACCGCCGGGAGTGGCGCGGCCCGCGTGCCCGGACGGTCCTCGTGCTGGCGGCCGTGGTGGTCGTCGCCGGGGTGTCCGTCCTCGTGCCCCAGGACCTCGTGTGGAACATCGTCCGCGTCGCCGGCGTCCTCGGCTGCCTGCCCTGGTTCATCCGCAGGCTCGCGATCGCCCGAGGAGGCACACCGTGACCCACGCCCCGGAACGCCCCGACCGTCGACTGCGGATCGCGGTCGTCACGAACGGGCTCGCCATCACCGGCGGGGTCGAGCGGTGCGTCCTCGAGGACACCCGCGAGCTCGTGCGCGCCGGGCAGGACGTCGAGGTCTGGCACCGCGGCCACCTCGCCCCGGGACCCGACGGCGCCGAGCCCGGCAGCGACCAGTTCGCCGAGCTCGGGGTCGCCCTGCACCGCACCGGCGACCGGTCCTTCGGCCTCCGCAGCGCAGCCGGCGACGCCGCACGGTTCGTCCTCGACGGCCTCCGTCTCCGCCGCTCGCGCCCCGACGTCATCTGGCTGAACCGGCCCGAGCACCTCCCCTGGGGTCGTGTGGCGTCCGTGGTCTCCGGCGTCCCGCTCGTCGTGCACCTGCACCACGCGCCGAACTACCGACGCCTCGGGCCGATCGCCGGCGGCCGCACGCACTACCTGGCCGTCTCGCACGCGATGGCTCGTGCGTGGGCGGACGTGGGCATCCCGGCCTCGCGGATCACCGTCGTCCCGAACGGCGTCGACACCGCACTCTTCCCCGCGGCCGCGCCGTCCGCGACCGTCCGCGCACGCCGCACCCTCGGGCTCGACGACGACACCCGCACCGTCCTCTACTACGGCCGCCTCACCCGGTCGAAGGGCGTGCTCGCACTGCTCGAGGCCTGGCGCCTCGTGCTCGAGCAGGACGCCGAACGCCACCGCGCCCGCGCGCCGCGCGCCGCCGTGCGTGCCCTCACCCCCGCGCTCGGGCCCGCCAGCACGCACCACGCCACGCAGCCGCACCACCCGCCCGTGCTCGTGCTCGCCGGAGCGGCCGACCCCGACGACGCCGAGGAGGTCCGACGCGCCGTCGCGTCCCTCCCCGCCGGCTCCGTCGTGCTCCTCCCCGAGCGGGACGACGTCGTCACCCTGCTCCACGCCGCCGACATGGTCGTCGTGCCCTCCATCGAACCCGAGGGCTTCGGCCGGGTCGTCGTCGAGGCGATGTCCGCCGGCCGCCCGGTCGTCGCCGCCGAGAGCGGTGGCACGGGCGAGATCCTCGCCGGCGAGTGGGCGACGTCGACCGTCGACCCGACCGACCCCGAGGCGCTCGCCACCAAGGTCCTCGACACCCTCGACCGCGCCGACCGCGACCCCTCCCTCGGCGAGCGCTGCCGCGCTTGGGTGCGCGACCACTACGGCCGCGGACCGCACGTGGCCGGTCTCCTCCGCGCCCTGCTCACGCACGCCCGTCGCTGAAGCCCAGGAGGCGCGGCTCCCCCTGGCACCGCTCCTCCCGTCCGTCGCGTGCTCGCGCCCGTGTCGCCTTCTCCTCGCCGCCTGACCGTTCTGGTTCGCGATCCCCGGCGATCGCGAACCAGAACGGTCACACCTCCCGTCCAGAACGTGCTCTCCCCGCGCGATGCCCGCCCGTTCCCGCAGGCGTCCGCCCGCCGGTACCGCGCCGCCCGCCGCGATGAGGTCGCGCCCACGACGACGGTCACCCGCGGCGGCACGAGCCGCACCAGCGTGCGAGCTCGCGCGCGCGGCGCAACGG